>CAUUSU010000167.1:0-4187 GCA_963547835.1 uncultured Campylobacter sp. | reverse complement strand
CGGTGGTGCATCTCTAAAATTTCGCAGTCAAAATCGCGCAGGCTCCTGCTGGCAAGCGCTACGAGTTTGTTTAGCACCGCGACGCCCAGGCTCATATTCGTAGCGTGCAGTACGGGCATCTTCGCGCCGCATTCGCGCAGTAGCCGCTCGCCCTCCTCTCCCAGAGCCGTCGTGCCGATGCAAAGCGGCTTTGGATGCGAAAGCGCAAATTTCATTAAGCTTATCGCGCCGTCTCGGATCGTGAAGTCTATCACGACGTCACAGCCGCTAAAAAGCTCGTCGTAGCTGCTTACTACGGCGCAGTTCGGCGTATAATCAAGCGGAGCGATAGTGTAGATCACGCTTGCTCGCGCCTGATCGAAATTTTTCAGGCACTCATAGATCATCGTGCCCATTCTGCCGCTTCCGCCGTGAATTCCTAGATTTATCATCGCCGCTCCTTTAAATTTAGTCCGCTTAGTATAGCCAAATTTTGCTTACACTACCTCTCTACGCCGAGATTTAGCGGGATGAAGCTGTTTTGTTTGAGCTCGGCTTCGCTTGGTTTTTTGATCTCTATGCGAGAGGCGCTTACGCCGCGCTGCACGAGTGCCGCTTGCACGGCAGTCGCCCTGGCAAGGGCTAACTCATCAAGACGCGAACGGGTAAATTTCTGCGCCCCTATCAGCTCCTCCATCGCCTCATCGCCGCTAGCTTTGATGCCGTATTTGACCTTAAGCGCCGCTATGGCTTCATCCGTGGAGAGGCCTTGTTTATTGGACATCAGCGTGAGGGTATTTTGCAGCGAGCGCCTTTTAAACTCGTGAGTATCGAGCTTTTCGTTATACGCAGAGTTTAGAATGATCTTGAGTTCAGGCTTGGCTTTTGCGACCTTGGCCAAATCATCGATTTTAGAGTCTTCGCTTATTAAAATTTCACTACTTGCCGCCTCAAAATCGATACTTTCGAGCTTTTTCGTATCTACGCCCGCGATCTTTCCCATAAATCTAAACGGGCTTAGCACGATGTCAGAGAGCAGCTTTTTGACCGCACCCCAAACGAGCGCGCCGTAGCTAAATTTCGGATCGCTCAGCGTGCCGCTTAGAGGCAGGCTAATATCGATCTGATCGTCGCTGTCCTTTAGGATCGATACCACTAGACCGATCGGAAGGCTCAGCGCATCCTTGCTCTGCACCTCTTTGCCGAGCTCGAAGCGGTCTAAATTTAGATCATTGCTTGCGTTTAGCTTACCATCGTCGATTTTATAAGAAAGCTTTAAATTTAACTTGCCGCCCGCGATTTCGTTGCCGATATACTTGGCGGTATAGGGCGATGCGGGCACAAGCGGAATCTCCTTTAAAACGACGTTTATATCGCTTTTGCGTTTAAAATCCAGCGGATAGGCGCGCGCCGTGATGTTCGCTAGCCCGCTTCCGCTTACGAGCGAGCTAAATTTGATATCCGCCGCTCGCTTCGGGCTGATCTCGCTGATGCTTGCTTTCATATCGCTGATGCGTAGTTTAAAGGGCGCTGCTAGGCTTTCGTCGGTGAAATTTAAACTTCCGCCGTTAAGCGAGATATTTTTTACGCTCCATGCAAAGTTTGCCTTGCTTTTCGCGGGTCTGCTAGGCGCAGCTTCGGCAGGCTTTGCGGCCTGTTTTGCCTGCACGGTAGGTCTTATCAGCGAGAGCAAATTTAAACGCCTGTCTTTATTTAGCGAGATATTTGCCGTGGGTGAGCCAAGAGCGATCTTATTTAGCGTGAGAGAGTTTGGGCTTAGCGCGATTTGCGCGACATTCAGCGACGCAAGGGAGAAAATTTTATCCCTACCCGAGCTTAGCGCCAAGCCCTTGCCCGATAGCTTTGCTTCGAGCGAGAATGTGTTTGAAAACTTCAGCTGCCCTTGCGTAGCAAGCTCGCCCGCGATGGAGCCCGTGATAAATTCCGCCATATATTTGTTAAAGACACCCAAGTTTGGCGCATTTAGGCTAAAGTTCACGCCTACGTTAAGCGGCGCGATGCTAGCCTTGCCGTCCGCGCTAGCGGTGATTTCGCCCGTGATAAGGCTTGCTTTGATGCCGAAGGGCTCGGCGAAATTTGAGCTTAGCCCGCTTAGCGTGGCGCTGAAATCCTTGATCTCGTGCACGTTGTTTTTAACGATAAAGCTCTCGCTAATCTTAGCCTTTGCGCCCGTTACGGAGGCTTCGCCGATCTTAAATTTTAAAGCGAGGCGTTTGGCAGGCTTTTTAGAATCCGAATTTGCGCCGCTTGCCGTAGAGTTTGCATCCGTAGGGTTTGCATCGCCCGCGCTCACCGTTTTTTTAGAGCCTGCAGGATTTTTAGAGATCGCGCTTAAGATCGCCAGATCGTTTATGCTTTTGGCGCCGTTAACGCCCACCTCCGAGTTGAAAAACGGCTCGTTTAGTAAAATTTTATCCACGCCCAGATCGAGATTCGCGACGTTAAATTTAACCCCTTGCACGCCGAAGCTTTCAAATCCGCTAAAAATTCCGTTTTTGTTTGCGATTTTGGAGTTTGAAATTTTAGCAAACTTCAGGCTTGCGCCGTTTTGCGCGCCCTCTTTGTCGTAGCTAAAAGCGCTCAGCTCGGTTGCAGCGAGTGAAATTTTATCGCTGCGCGCGAGCGTAATCTGCGTATCCGCGATACTAAAGGCACCAAAGCCCGTATGAAGGGCCGTATCGTTACCTTCGGCGTTAAATTTCAAAAAATTTTCGGTGATTTTAGTATCGTTTGAAACGACCGAAATTAGCGGGTTTGCAAAGCTTGAGCGGTTTAGATCTACGCTTTTTACGGCGGAGTTTAGCCGCAAGTTTGCCCCCGTTTTATTAAAATCCAGCGCAAAATCTGCGACCCGCGCGCCCTCAAAGCCCGTGGAAATTTTAGTTTCGTTCATATCGTATTTTGCGCCCGAAACTAGCACTTGCGGAATCATCACTTTGCCTGAAATTTCATTCGAAACGTCCGTATTTAGGCTAAAGCTTGGGATTTTTAGCGAGTCTAGAGAAATTAAGCTTTGATCTTGCAAAATTTCTAAGCTCTCAAGTTCGAGTTTTGAATTTTCAAGCGCAAATTTTATATTTTCATCGAGGCTCAATCGGTAATTCAGCTCGGCGGAAAGGAAGCCGTTTTTAAACCGAACGCCGCTAGGATCGAGGTATGATAGCCAAAACGGATCAATTTTCAGCCGCGAGATATCTACCTTGCCGTGTAGACGAAGAGGCGCCAGGTCGATGGCTCCATCGAAGCTCAGCGCGTCGTATGTGCGCGAAACGGCGCTTAAATCGTGCTCGCCGATCGTTTCGTCCTTTAAATTTAGTCCGTTGATCTCATAATTTAGCTCGGTCGAGATGAGCGAAAACGGCTTTTTCAGGGAGTTATCGACGTAGCCCAGAGAGCCGCGCTCGATCTTAAAATTATTCAGCGTGACGTTGAAGCTGGAGTTTTCATCCTTGTTTTCGCTCTTTTGCTCCGAAAGTAGCGGCTCAAAATTGAAGGTGCCGTTTTGCTCGCGCTCGACGTGAAATTTAGGGGATTTAAGATGTAAAATTTCTACCGCGAGAGTCTTTTTAAAAAGCTTTGAAAAACCGATTTTTAAATTTATCTCATCGGCGCTAAACAGCGGCTTAAAGGTGCTAAGCTCGGGGCGCGTAATATTTAGCTCGTAGGTAAAGGGGTTAAATTTGGCGTCCTGCACGCTAAAGCTTGCTCTGCCCTCTAAAATTTTAGGCAGCGCTTTTTCGATAAAAAGCGGCACGCCGAAAAAGCCCGCGAGCACGTAAAACAGCGCAAATCCACCTACGCCGCAAGCAAACTTACGCCAGTGTTTTATAAAAAAATTTTTCATTTTTCCGCTCATTAATTTTGATAGCGTAAAATTATATCCAAAAATTTCGTGCAAAGGGTTAAATTTTGCTGGTTCACATCTGCTGCTCGGTCGATTGCGATTATTTTTTGCGCCGCTTAAAAGAGCTCACGCAAGAGCCGCTAATAGGCTATTTCTACGATCCAAACATCCACCCCTACGGCGAATATGTTCTTAGAATGCACGACGCAAAGCGGGTTTGCGAGAATTTAGGGATTAAATTTATCCCGGGCGAGTATGATTTTCAGGGCTGGCTAGACGGCGCGCGCGGGCTTGAAAACGAGCCCGAAAAAGGCGCGCGCTGCGAGTTTTGCTTTGATTTTCG
>CAUUSU010000166.1:0-4205 GCA_963547835.1 uncultured Campylobacter sp. | reverse complement strand
GCGGTCTGCGGCGCGCCGCGTAAAATTTCATCGTAGCTCTTGCCCGTTAGGATATTTAGCGAGGTCTGCGCCGCGGAGAGCTGATTTTGCACGTTTATGAGGCTTGCCTCGGCGCTTTGGACCGCGGCTTTGGCTTGATAAAATACGATCTCGCTAACCGCGCCCGCATCGAGCTGCTTTTTGCGGTAGTTTTGCGTATCTTGATAGCTTTTTAGACTATCTTTTAAAATTTTCTCCTGCTGCTTTAGTGCTAGTAGCGTAAAATAGGTCGTCGCAACCGTGCTAGTAATCGTATTTTTGGCGGTTTCGTAGTCGTATTTCGTCGCATTAAATCGCGATCGCGCCGAATCTACACTGTTGCGCACGCGCCCCCAAAAATCGATCTCGTAGCTTAGCACGGCGCCAATCTGATACGAGCCGTGGGAGTTGCGATCGGGCTGGTTGCCGAAATTATTTTGACGCACTGCGCTGCCGCTTAAATTTACATTCGGCAGGTACTCAAGCTTGCTTAGCCCTAAATTTACCCGCGCGTACTCGACGTTATTCAGCGCGGTTTGCAGGTCGGAATTTTGTTCCAGCGCGCTTTGGATAAGGGCGTTTAGCTGCGGATCGTTAAAGCTTTTCCACCACTGCGTGCTAACATTCGTGCTCGCGTAATCCGCCTTAAAGCCGGTCTGCTTTTGCGGCGTAACGGGCTTGAAGTTGCAACCGCAAAGTAAAATTCCAAGCGTCAAGGCGCTTAAGAGAGCGTTATTTATTTTCATCGTTCACCTCGTTAGTTTGGACTTTTTTGCCGCGTCTATCAAGCCAAGCGTTGAAGCTTTCGAGCAGGTAGAAAAACAGCGGCACGAAAAAGATCGCGATCGTAGATGCCGCGAGCATTCCACCTACGACGCCGGTTCCTAGCGCATGGCGGCTAGCAGCGCCTGCGCCGGTAGCGATAACCATCGGAAGCACGCCCAGACCGAACGCAAGGCTCGTCATCACGATAGGGCGGAACCTTATCTTGGCGGCCTCTACGGCAGCTTCTGCGATCGGTCGGTGGTTGTTTAGGTGCTCGTTCATCGCAAATTCCACGATCAAAATCGCGTTTTTCGCCGCCAGACCGATTAGAAGCAGCAAGCCGATCTGAAAATATATGTCGTTATTCAGCCCGCGGAAATATGTAAACACGAGCGCGCCGAATACCGAAAACGGCACGGCGGTAAGTACGGCAAGCGGCATGAGCCACCTTTCGTATTGAGCCGCCAGGATCAAAAACACGAAGATCATTCCAAATACAAACGCCTGCGAGCCTTTGCCGGTCTCGCTGACCTCCTGATACGCGGAGCCCGCCCAGCCGATAGAATATCCGCTAGGAAGCTCCTCTTTTATGACCTCTTGGATCGCTGCGATCGCCTGACCCGAGGTGTAGCCCGTATTTGGCTCGCCCATAATTTGCGCTGCTGGGAAGGCGTTAAATCTATTAACGGAATCAGGACCCAGCGAACGCTCAAGCCTCACTAAAGAATTTAACGCGATCAGATCGCCGCTGTCGCTGCGGACGTAGAGCGATTTTAGATCGTTAGGATCGTCTCTGTAGTTTTGCGTAGCGCGGATATAGACCTTAAACGTGCGACCCAAGAGGTTAAAGTCGTTGATGTAATACTGCCCGATGGTGGAATTTAGCACGGTGAAAATGTCGGCTATCTTAACGCCTAGCATCTTTACCTTCTCTTTATCGAGATAGAGCTTATACTGCGGGAAATCGGTATCCAGCGTCGTTCGCACGAGCTTTAAAGCGGGGTGTTGATTGGCTTTGGCAGTTACGCGATCCATATCTGCGCGAATTTCATCGTAGCTCTTGCCCGTCGTGCTTTGCGCGTAGAGCTCAAATCCACCCGTAAGCGAAAGCCCCATAATAGGCGGCGGCGTGACGACGTAAGTCATAGAGTTGCGATCCGCGCCGTAGAGCTGCCCGTTTAGCGCGGCGGCTAAGGCAAAGTTGGAATTTTCATCGCCCGGGCGATCTTTCCAGTCTTTTAGCTTCATAAAAAAAGCTCCCGCATTTTCTCTAAGCGCTCCGGCTAGCATATCGTATCCCGTGATTTGGGTTATATCTTTTACGTTTGGATACTTTTTAGCGATACTTGCGATGAAATCCTGATCGGCTTCCGTCCTAGGTAGAGTAGATGCCGAGGGAAGCGTAGTCATTGCCATAATCGAGCCTTTGTCCTCGTTAGGCACCAGGCCGCTAGGAGTGAGCACAAGAAGCTTCACCATCGCATAGATGATGATGCCTACAAAAATGAGGCTGATTAGTACGTGGTGAAGAACCATGCCGACGCCTGCGGCGTAAATTTTAGTTGAGACGTTAAAAAGATTATTAAACCATCTTATAAAGAAAAAAGGCTCAGATTCCTTTTTTTGCAAGATTAGAGCGCAAAGTGCGGGTGTTAGTGTAAGGGCTACGAAGCCTGAAAAACATACCGAGGCTACGAGCGTTAATGCAAATTGTCTCTGCATAACCCCGGTAAAGCCCTCCATAAACGCAACCGGCACAAAAACCGCCGAAAGCACGAGCACGATGGAGATGACGGGCGCTACGATCTCGCCCATCGCTTTTGTGGTAGCCTCTTTGACGCTAAGATCCGGCTCTTCGTGTAAAATTCTCTCTACGTTTTCGATCACGATAATGGCGTCGTCCACGACGATGCCGATAGCTAAAATAAGCGCGAAAAGAGTGATTAAATTTATTGAAAATCCGAAGGCATAAATTCCGATAAACGCGCCGCAGATCGATACGGGCGCAGCAAGCGTCGGAATGATCGTCGCTCTAAGATTGCCTAAGAACATATACATAACGATGATGACGAGGATTAGCGCTTCAATGAAGGTATGAATGACCTCTTCGATCGAGACCTTTACGAAACTAGTCGTATCGTAGGCGACGTCGTAGGTCAGCTCGCCGGGAAAATTAGGCTTAAGCTCGTCTATGCGCTTATTTACCGCTTCAACTACGGCTAGGGCGTTGGCACCGCTTTGCATAAAGATAAGCACAGGCACCATCTCTTTACCGTTAAATTTCGCCGAGATATTGTAGCTTGCGCCGCCAAGTTTGACCTCGGCGACATCTTTTACGCGCAAGAAATTCCCATCTTTTTGCGCGCGTATGATGATATTTTCAAACTCTTCGACGGTTTTTAAACGACCCTCAGGCTTGATCGCATATACGTA
Organism: uncultured Campylobacter sp.; assembly: GCA_963547835.1. Classification (GTDB taxonomy): domain Bacteria; phylum Campylobacterota; class Campylobacteria; order Campylobacterales; family Campylobacteraceae; genus Campylobacter_B. The sequence goes on along the minus strand of CAUUSU010000166.1, from coordinate 989 downwards.
GGGATTGCCTAAGTTCATCGGCTGCTCGCCCATCTTACCCGCGGCGTATTGGCTATTTTGTTCGCTTATTGCGGCGATTATCTCGGCGGTCGTAACGTTAAATTTCTTAAGCAGCTCAGGCTTAACCCAGATCCTCATCGCATAATCTTTCGTGCCCAGCGCCTGAGCCTCTCCGACGCCCGGCACGCGTTTTAGCTCATCTACGACGTTGATAGCTACGTAGTTTTGCATCTCTACGACATCCATCTGCTCGCTAGGATCGTAAAACGCGAGCACTTCCAGCATCGTGCTGCTGCGCTCGGTGACGGTTACGCCATAGCGGCGCACTTCATCGGGAAGTAGCGTAAGAGCTGGCGTGACGCGGTTGTTTACATTGACTTTCGCATCTGCTGGATTTGTGCCGATTTGAAAATATACGTTGATACGAACGTCGCCGGAGGAGCTTGCTGAGCTTTCCATATAGATCATATTTTCAACGCCATTGATTGCGTTTTCAAGAGGGGCTGCGACGACGTCGGCAATCGTCTGCGCATCCGCGCCGCTATATGTAGCGCTAACGACGATTTGCGGCGGCGTGAGCTGCGGATACTCCTCGACGGAGGAATTTTTAAGAGCCAAAACGCCCGCGATTACGATGATTATCGAAACGACGCAGGCAAAGACGGGGCGGTTGATGAAAAATTTAGAAAACATTATTTCCCGCTTTCCGCATTGCTCTGAGATGCTTCAGGCTGTCCCGCTACGTAAGGATCGGTGCTTGCGGGTACGGGAGTTACCTTGGAGCCTACGTTGATCTTTTTAAAATTATCCAAAATGATCTGATCGCCGTCCTGCAACCCGCTTGAGATCGTCGCAGTGCGGGTATCTTGAGCAGCGATTTTGACCACCTTTTTAGCGACCTTGCCGTCTTGCACGACATAGACTATGGTGTTGCTAAGATCTTGCTTGAGCGCAACTTGCGGAATTTTAAAGCCGTTTTTCTGATAAAA
>CAUUSU010000165.1:0-4237 GCA_963547835.1 uncultured Campylobacter sp. | reverse complement strand
GATAGCTGAGTTAGCATCTCGTTTAGCGTAACGGTATCGTTAATCTTGATATTTAGCGCCTTCCTATCGCAGTTACCTGCAGTTGCGGGAGCGGCATATAGACTAGTAGCCGTAACAGACAAAGCAAGCATAGCGGCTATGCTAAGCTTTTTACTTATATGTAATAATGACATTTTGACTTCCTTGTTTTAGTGTTAGTTCGACTTTATTTTCATCGTCGTTGGTAATAATAACGCTATTACCCGTTATTTGCACGATCTTATATGAGCCTACATACTCGCCCAAACCATACCACTTATCGTTTAGCTTAACCTTATCGCCCATAATACCTACTAGCTGATAACCTAGGTCCACCTGCTGATTAGCTTCTCTAGGCGCATTAGCTTCTTTAGGATAAAACGGATCTTGCAAAGAAGCTATCTGCTCATCGCTAAGACCTACTCTAGGTTTGCTAAGATCATCGAATATTGCATCGTATTTAGCTTTATAGGCTCCATTACTAGGCGCCACCGTCTGATTATTATCTACAGCAAATAGAGCAGTAGAAAGTAGCAAAGAGCATAAAATTAACTTTTTCATTAGTAATTTACTCCCCAGATAGATATACCGATGCTTCCACCGATTTTGCCATTTTTAGTGGCATTGATATCCATCTTATTTACATCTACGATCATCTCCGATTGTTCGATAAGGTTGATATACCTAAGGACGTTCGAAAATGCTCCTTCAAATTTCACATCTATATCCAGCAAAGCTTCAGGCTGAAAAATTTGTTTGATGCTAGGCTCTCTTCTATCGCTGTGAATAGCATAAATTTTAATATTGTTATTCTCTGCGATCGTTGAGAGGCTATCCATAAACTTAGCCCAGTTTTTTTCATTATAGGTAAGCTTCGAAATTTCTTTTAGCTTACCGTCTAGATACTTACGCTCTTCAACGATATTGTTAAGGTTGGTCCTAGCACCATTGAGGATATTGCGTTTATTATTAACAAAAGCATCAGGATCACCGCCAAAAAACTCGTTATACTCTCTTTGTGCGCCTTCAAGCTTCGTCGTGGCAGTACTTAGATTTGTTTCGCTCTCCTCTAAATACGGATCCGCATAGTTACTCAAAATAAAGTAAGCTACCACACCTACAAACAACAAAGCTATGTAAAAATAGTTATTTGCACTATTTCCCTTGGAGGCAAACCATTGATCAAGTTGATCTAATGAACTTTTCTTTTTCATTATTTAACCTCCACACTGATGTTGCTATCATAAAAGACGGTTTTATTACCCTCTTGTAGCGCGATTGTTTTAGTATCCACGCCATACACCTCTTTTTTACTGATATCCTCTAAAAGCTCGGTCATCTGCTTATCGTTTTTGGTGCGCACCTGAACAGTTAAAGTCCTATTCTCATCACCGATCCTAACCATATTGCCCTTATTTTTAACGACCATATTGGTTAGCTCAAAAATAGAAACACCCTTCATAGCGTAATTGTTTTTCTTGTCTAAGATGGCATTAATTAGTTTGCGCCTGTCATTAAGCTCCTTACCACTCTTAGCAGCCTGGGCATTTACCTCTTTAGTCTCTTTATCCAAACGCGCACTTTCGGCTCTAGCAGGAACCATCTGATCTTCTAATCCCTGATATTCGCTAGTTTTATCATTAGCTACCATATTATTATAATAGCCGTAGCCGAAGTTATACGCAGGATACGCAGCGCCAAGTAAGCAGCCTAGCAGCATATAGCCTATCAGCTTGCCGGTTGATCTTTGAGTCAAAGGCGGAGGTCTCATAAACGGCGAGTAGTTGTGATCGTCATCTTTGGTAACCAAATAATCTTGACCTACCAAGAACATCAAAATATCTAGCTGAGTAAGCGGATAATCTTTCGCGTTGATTGCAACGTTAAAATTAAAATCCTTGTATCTTAGCTTTAGATTATTTTCTACAAAAACCTCGATCGCAGGAATTTTACCGATATCCGTTCCGATATAAACGTTTTGAATATTGACGTTGTAAATTTTACTAATACCGTTCAATACGTCGTTGATGTAGTAAAACATATCGTCAAAAATTTGGATCATATAATCGCGTTCGGTCGGATTTTCTAAATTTACTCCCTGTTTGGAGAGCAATCTATAAAAGCTCTCTTCATCGACTCTACTACCGACTAGCTCGACATATTTTTCATGCAAAAATTTTAGGTTATATCTTACTTGGCGGGATTGAAAATATTCGCCGTTTTGATACACTACCAAAAACGCATCGTCGCGTTGCAAGTAGATGAAGCAGTCGATTCCGTCGCGAGTTAGGACGCCTCTATTATACAAGCCCTCGTATAAAAATGGAGCCATAGCCACATAGTCGATGTAGTTCGTCCTAGCGGCGATCGCATCGAATTCTGAAGTGAGTTTAGCATTATCTACGACAAAGACATTGAAAATTCTATCATCGCCGCCAGCGCCTATTACCTCACTATAAGTGATTTTGTAATCCAAAGCGGTGTCAAGCCCCAGCTCCTCATACACCTTAACGACGATCGCATCTAAAAGATCCGCGTCCTCTACCGATCTGCTTATCTCAACCGTCGCAGTCATTATATCCTTATACGGAATATATGAGACGTAAGTTTCCTTCGCACGATTCGCTTTTGAGAAGTCGTGCTCGAAAACTTCATTCTCACTTAGACCGAATATGGTTTGCGTGACTTTGTTAATCGCAACAATCGAACTAGCATTTTTACTATTCTTTGCCATAACACTCCACTTCCAAATGAAATTTTCTACGCTGCTAATACTAATAGAAATAAAATAAAATGTCAATAGATAAAATCGGTTTTTACCATAAATTCGTCATTTTTCCAGCTTTTTTTTACAAAAACTGTTAATTTTAAGTAAATTTTGACCTTAGAAAAATTTGAAATTAACTTTTTGGCTCGAATTCCGATCCGCTTGATCGCCTCGCCGTTTTTGCCGATCAGCATCTCTTTATGCGAATTGGTGTCCGTTATGATCCTCGCATAGACCGAGATTAGACCGGGTTTTTCCACTATTTTTTCCATCACGACGTCGCTGCAATACGGGATCTCGTCGCTCATACTCTCAAAGATCGCCTCAAGTATGAAGTCGCGATAAATTTCACGCTCATTGGTTGCGCTTAAAATTTCGGGGTCGTAAAAATACTCGTGTTCGGGCAAAATTTTACAAATTTCGTCCAAAACCTGCTTTTTATAGACTTTTTTTTTGATGCTAACGGGGATTATCGCTTCGAATTTATCGGCAAATTTTTGATATTGCAGCAGCTTTTGCACGATCTTTTCGTCGTTTGCTTCGTCTATTTTGGTTAGAATAACGATGTGTTTGGTGCTGGGGTTTAAATTTAAAAATTTCTCGTATTCTGCGGTATCGTCGTGCACCGGCGCCAAAAACAGCACCAAATCGCAACCCTCAATAGCTCCGAGCGCTACTTCGACCATCAGCTTATTCATCAGCTTGGCGCTTTCGTGCAGCCCCGGCGTGTCCGTGAAAATCACCTGATCTGCGCCGTTCATCGCGATGCCGTTAATCTTACGGCGCGTGGCGTTGATTTTGTGCGAGACGAGCGAAATTTTCTCGCCGCAGAGATAGTTTAACAGCGAGCTCTTGCCCGCATTCGTCCGCCCGATGAGCGTTACAAATCCGCTTTTCATATTTTCCTTAAATTTATAAAATTTTATCCTGCTTGCGACCGTAGCGTTAAGCTCCGATGGGCAAATTTAAAATCTAGTTTTGCGCAGGCTGACTCCACACAACCAGTGGAATTTTGAAATTCTGCCATCACATAAGCGGGTAAAATTTAAAATTTCAAGCCGCGCAGTAGCGCAAAATTTTACCAGTCGCAGCGCGGATTTCTATCTACTACAAATCCCGCAAGCCGACAATTCTATAGCTTCGTAAATTATCTGCGAAATTTTAAATTTCATCCCACGACGACATTATATATAGTCAGCGCTGCATAAATTTGATCGTTCCTGAATTTTATAGACTTAAAATTTTAAAGTATCGCCAAATTTAAAAGGATGAAATTCTGCGCATTTTTAAAATTTCGCTAAATCTCAAACCTAAAATTCTAACGCTTTGTAAATTTCAAAAGCGCAAAATTCCGCGACTCTGTAGAATTCTAAAAGTGGCTACCGCGCCGCCTTATAAAATGTATTTCGCCAGATCCTCGTCGCTTGCGATGGTAGCGAAGTTGAAGCGCGG
>CAUUSU010000164.1:0-4247 GCA_963547835.1 uncultured Campylobacter sp. | reverse complement strand
ATAATTGCGCGAAATTTACCGAATAAAGGAAAAATAATGAAAAGAATTTTATCTTTCAGCTTTGTTGCCGCTATGGCTATATCTTCGCTTAATGCAGGCGTTTTGGCTACTGCAAAAGACGCAAATATCACTATTACGGATGAGGATGTTGCACCGTTTTTGGCTCAAGGTATGCAGCACGGCGGACAGGAACCAACCGCCGATGAGAAGAAAAAACTAATCGACGATCTAATCAAATACAAACTTCTAATCGCAGAGGCGAAAAAATCAGGTATTGAAAACAGCGACGAATATAAGCATCAGCTAGAGCTTGCTAAAGATGGCATCGCATTTAATCTATGGCAACGCGAACAGGCTAAAGACGTAAGCGTCAGCGACGAGGAAGCTAAAAAAATTTATGATGAAAATAAACAGAATTTCATGCAACCAGATTCCGTTACCGCAAGTCATATCTTAGTAGCAGACGAAAAGGCTGCTAAAAACGCGATTGCGAAGCTATCAAAAGTCAAAAAAGAGAATTTAAAAGAGGAATTTAATAAGCTAGCTAAAGAAATTTCAATCGATCCAAGTGCGAAAGAAAACGGTGGTGATTTGGGCTCTTTCGGCAAAGGGATGATGGTGCCGGAGTTTGAAAAAGCGGCGTTTGCGCTAAAAGATGGCGAGATGAGCAAAACTCCGGTAAAGACACAATTCGGATATCATGTAATCTACAAAGAAAGCAGCAAAAAGGCCGAGACTATGCCGTTTGAAAAGGTAAAAGATCTCATTAAAAACCAGCTACTTCCAAGCAAAGTAAACAAAAAAATCGATGACAAGGCTAATGAGCTATTCGGCAAACTAAACATCGAATACGCAAAATAGTTTTAATTTTAAGGCGCGAGGCTATTAAATTTATATGCAAGTTCGCTGCGGCAGTAACTTGTAGGGATAAATTTTAGCCCGCGCCTTTGTTTTATATGCGCTAAATTTCGCGAAATTTTAAGCTCACTCTTATATTGCCGGGTTGTTAAATTTCAAACTTATTTGCTTTGCTGATGCTAAATTCCGCGAAATTTTAAGCGTATCCGGTTTTTTACATTAAATCAAGGAATTCAAATGCTTTCTAATATCGTAAATTTTATCGTAGAATTTGTCGCAGGTTGGGGATACCTTGGCATTTTTGTGATGATGTTTTTAGAAAGCAGCTTCTTTCCCTTCCCAAGTGAAGTAGTGATGATCCCTGCAGGCTATCTGGCCTCAAAATCGCAGATGAGCTTTGTTATAGCATTTGTTTGTGGGCTTGGCGGCAGCATCACCGGCGCGCTGTTTAATTACTATCTATGCTACTTTTTTGGACGTAAGATTATCGCTAAATACGGCAAATACGTAGGCATCACCGAGGAGAAATTTGCAAAATTCGAAGCGTTTTTTAACCGTCATGGCGAAATTTCAACGTTTAACTGCCGCCTAATCCCAGGCATTCGTCAATACATCAGCCTTCCTGCGGGCCTTGCAAAGATGAATGTCGCGCGCTTCGTGCTATTTACCGGGCTTGGGGCTGCGATTTGGACATTAATACTTATGAGCTTGGGATATTTCATCGGCGAAAACGAGGAGCTAATCAAGCAAGATCTGCATCTAATTACGATCGCTCTGTTCGCCGTCGTCATTATAATCTCGCTTCTATATGTTTATTTTATAAAACGCAAAAAATAGCTTCGCGCTAGTAAATATAAATACAATAAAAAATTCCATTTTATCGCCTTTAAGTTCAAATTCTTCAAATTATAATTTAAGCTAAACAAGAATTTTTATAATTTCACTTTCATAATCTGCGTGCAATACGATATTTCTATTAAAGTGTAATTATGCCTTAGTAGCGAATTCAAAAATATTTTTTAAGTAAAATTCTATTTAAAGCCTTAAACAATCATACTAATTTCTAAATTTTAATTTTTCGTTACGTTTTAAGCTGTTTTTAATACTAAAAGCTTTAAAATTCCATTAACAATTTCAACGAAAGGACTTATTATGGCAAAGACCAGAAAAGAACACGATTTCATCGGTGAATTAGAAATTTCCGACGATTTTTACTACGGTGTGCAAACATTTAGGGCACTAGAGAACTTCCATCTAAGCGGACGAACGCTCAAAGACTATCCATTTTTTATCAAAGCATTTGCACAAATCAAAAAAGCAGCTGCGCTAGCCAATAAAGAGGTCGGAGTCCTAGACGCACAAAAAGCCGATGCGATTGCAAAAGCTTGCGACAGGCTCATCGCAGGAGAGTTTAGAGATCAATTCGTAGTCGATATGATCCAAGGCGGCGCCGGAACTTCGACGAATATGAATACCAACGAGGTCATTACTAACATAGCTTTGGAGAGCATGGGACACAAAAAGGGCGAATACCAATACCTCCATCCAAACGACCACACAAATTTGGGTCAAAGTACCAACGATACCTATCCTAGCTCAATCAAAGTCGCTGCTTATGCCAAGCTAACCGATCTACTAAAAGCTATGGAAAATTTGAAAAAAGAGCTTGAAGTCAAAGCCAAAGAATACAAAGATGTCATCAAAATGGGAAGGACGGAGCTTGAGGATGCCGTTCCTACTACTCTTGGAAACACTTTCAACGCTTTTGCTACCTACATCAAAACCGATATCGCGCTTATCAAAGCTGCTAGAGAGTCGATGACTTACCTAAATATGGGCGCTACGGCGATTGGTACGGGCATCAACTGCCATCCTGATTACAAAAACGTAGTCGAGAAAAAGCTAGGCGAGATCACCGGCGTTAAATTTAAAGCCGCAGAGGATTTTATCGCCGCTACACAAGACACCGCAGACTTTGTCCACGTTAGCGGCGCGTTAAAAACAGCAGCCGTCCGCCTAAGCAAAATCGCAAACGACCTACGTCTTATGAACTCCGGTCCTAGATGCGGACTAGGCGAAATCGAGCTTCCTAAGATGCAACCGGGCAGCTCCATCATGCCGGGCAAAGTAAATCCAGTCATCGCTGAGGTCGTAGGCGAGGCTTGCTACGAGGTAATCGGCAACGACGTGACTATCATGCTTTGCTCCGAGCGCGGAGAATTTGAGCTTAATGCGTTTGAGCCTGGCATCGCATATGCGTTATTTAACTCAATCGTGCTTTTGGAAAATGCGATGAATACACTAGCTGAAAAAGCTATCAAACATCTAAAGGCAAATCCTGAAGCTTGCTTAAAATCGGTGCTAAATTCTGTCGGTATCGTTACTGCATTCAATCCTTACATCGGTTACGAAAAATCCGCAAGTATCGCCAAAGAGGCGCTTCAGACCGGAAAATCCGTCGGCGAAATCTGCTTAGAGCGCGGATATTTGAAAAAAGAGGAGATCGATAAGATCCTAGAGCCTAAATCTATGTTAAACCCGCATATGAGCAAAAAATAGTTCCAAACTAGGTGCGGCGCGGAATTTCGTCGGTTAATTTAATAGGCGAAATTCCGCAAAGTAGAATTCTATTCTAATATAGATAAGATTGATCGTGCAGAATTCCGTAGATGCAGAATTTCATCAAGTTAGATTTAGCTTCCGTGGAGTAAAATTTTACTTGCGAGATTTTAGGATAAAATTCCGCATAGAATTCCGACCACTGAATTATAAAGATAATTCGGATTTTACCTGCTGAAATCTTTAGAATTCTGCGCGCCGTTAAAAAAATTACTTTATAAGGAGTTTTGCAATGGACTTTATGGTGATATTGCAATTTATCGTGTTGCTCGGCGGCATCTACCTAGGCGTTAAGCTAGGCGGAATGGGCGTCGGTTATGCAGGCGGCTTGGGCGTTGTCGTCCTAGCCATTTTGGGCATGAAGGTCGATATGAAGGATATCCCGATTGACGTTATCCTAATTATCGCATCGGTAATCTCCGCGATTACGGCGCTGCAAGTCGCAGGCGGACTTGATTATTTGGTTCAGGTAGCATCTAAAATTTTAAGGAAAAATCCTAAGCAGATCAACTTCCTAGCGCCTATCGTTACCTATCTACTTACGATACTTGCGGGCACCGGACATACTGCGTTTTCTATGATCCCGGTTATCGTCGAGGTCGCAAAGACGCAGAACATCAAACCTTCCGCTCCTCTTGCGCTCTCGGTCGTTTCATCTCAGGTAGCGATCACTGCGAGCCCTATTTCAGCGGCGTTCGTCGCCATGAGCGGCTTGTGCGAGAAGCTAGGCGTTAGCTATCCTAAGCTTTTGTTTATTTGCATCTCAACTA
>CAUUSU010000163.1:0-4263 GCA_963547835.1 uncultured Campylobacter sp. | reverse complement strand
TCACTCGAAATTTCATCTATCGTCGCGTTGAAATCCTCCGCCAGCGCGCGCTTTAGCTCCTCTTTCGCCGCCATCATATCGCGCACGATCGCAGCTTCAAACTCCTCTCGGTTCAGCGCCTCGTCACCCTTGGCAAATGCAAAATCCAGCCCGAACCACGTAGCCACAGCAAACGCAGGCACGCACACCACCGCGCCCGGACCGCACACGAGCCCCGCACTACCGCTAGTCGCGCTGGCGCCCGCCTTGGTAAGGGTCTTCGCGCCCGTCTTGGCCGCAGTTTTAGCGAGGCTCTTGCTTATCAGCTTTGCACCCAGCACGCCGCCCAGCGCCCCCAGCCCAGTCCCGCTCGCGCGATACGCCTTGCTTTTTAGGCTGAAGCTCTGCGTGACGTTAAGATCGATTTTCGCGCCGTATTTTTTGAGCGTAAAATTTAGCGAGCTCTCATAATTTTTGACGTTCGCCGCAGCGATTTTAGCGATGTTCTCGCCAAAATCCTTCGGGAAGCTTTCGCTCACAAAGCCCGCAAATTTCTCATTCAGATACGCCCCCGCGTCATCATCCCACACGCCGTGCCACAGCACCAGATAATCGCTTAGAAACGAGTAATTGAAATCCGCCATTTTCTGCGCGCTAAGCCTCGCGCCCTCGTCGTAAACGGCGTCGATGTAGCTATTTAGCGCGGATGCGGCGTTTGCCTCTGCGGCGAAGCGCGTGGCGTTTAGCTCGCCTCTTAGCGCGTCTGCCTCTCGCGCGCTTAAGATCAGCTGCTCGCCGCTTTGTAGCACGATCTGCACGCTCGTCTCGACCGCGCTTTTAGGATGTACGTCCTCCGCCCTGCTCGCTGCCGTTCGCGTCTGCGCGGCGCAGATCAAACACAGCGTGACGTAAGCAAGCGCGAATATCGCGCCGCTAAAGCGCCCTATTTTGGGCGCAGTCCCAGTTCGCGGCATAAAAAGCACGAAGGCGCAAAGATGCAAGATCGCGCAGTAAAAGAGGAAATCTCCCGCGCAGATCAGAAACAAAAGAGCGATTTTCAGCGCGCTAGGGCTCTGCGACAGCGCCAGATCAAACAGCGCGTTTTTGTAAAATTTCAAAGCGTAAATTTCATTTAGCAGAGCGGATTTGAAGTGCGCTTGCGGCGCGGTAGATTTTAAAATTTCAAAAATTTCGGCTACCGATGCGGGGCTTGCCGTGGAATTTTTGGCGGAATTATCGGCAGCCATACTCGGTGCGGCGGGATTTTGGGCTAAATTTTGCGCTGCGGCTGAGCTTGCCGTAGAATTTTTAGCGTTGATTTGCGGCGCAGCGGCGGGATCTGCCTTAGAATTTTCAGCCGAAGCGTGCACCGCTCTGACGGAGCCCGCTTTAAAATTTGCGGGCGAAGCGGTGAGATTTTTAGCGGCGTTCGGCGCGGGCTTGATAATGCTATTCGCCTCGGAATTTCCAATAACTATGGCGGCGTTATTCACAGCGGAATTTTTAGCGAATTTAGCGGTGTTATTTGTTGCTAAATTTCCGACGGGCGCGGAAGCGTCGTTTGCCGCGAAATTTCCTATGGATGCGGCGTTGCGGGCGGGCGGAGTAAAATTTATCGCGGAATTTAAAGAGTGTGCGGCTGAACCCGTAGCGTCTGCAAGCCGCAAATAGGCTAAATTTATAGCGAAATTTACCGCTACGGCAAGCGCGGCGAGCAGCAAAATGCTAAGTTTGAGCGATAAAATTCTAGGATTTTTAATCTCTTTTAGGCTGAGCTTCAGCACCGCCAGGCGCATTAGAGCAAGAGCTGCAGGCAGTGCCGCGAGCGTCACGAATAGCTCCGCGCCGCGCAGATCCGCTATGCCTAGCGCCAAAGTGGCGCTTAAGAGGATTGCGCTTGCGAAGGCTAAAACCCCGCTTATCAGCCTGCCTCTAAAAATTTTAATCAAAGCCCCGCTGCTGCGAAATAGCGCCGCGTTGGCGCGCTGCTTCGCCTCGTAAAAAAAGCTAAATAGCACCCGAAATAGCGCGTAAGCCCAAAACGCCGCCAGCGCGCAAAAGCCCGCGTCACTGAAATCCTGCGCGTAAAGTGCGAAACAAAAAACGCTAACGATCAGCGCTAGCCTAAGCGCTATTTCACAGATCCAGCGGCGCATCGTCGTCATCGAGCCTGTTTGCCTCATTGATCTTTGGAATGCCCATGTCTTCGATATTTAAAGGCGGCGCGGGTTTAAATTTCGCCTCATCCTGCCGCCGCTCTTGCACTTCAAAAGACGACCTGCCGCCATCGGCAATATCATCACCCTCAAAATACGAGGCATCCTCTCGCTGCGCACTCTCCGCTCCTCGCGACGCGCCCGCTACCTTCTCTGCGCCTTGCGATGCGCCTTTTGCATCTTGCAGCGCGTCTTTTGCGCCTTCCGCACTCTTTACGTTTTGCTCGGCCGAATTTCCGCGCACGCCCTCTGTTTCTGGCGAGATACTGCCCGCTCTCGTATCATATAAATTTTGCTCTCCAAATTCTTGCTTCTGCGGTACGTCCTGTGCCGCGCGACGCACCTCTGCCAAGCCCTGCTCTGCGCTAAATTTAGGCTCGGCGCCTATCTCATCGCCGTCCATTTCCTCGTCGCTTTCGCCGAAGCTAGGCATCTCGTCAAAGTCGATATTTACTCTGGGGTTTCGGGTGCTAGCAGAGCTTTCGTTTAAACTTACGCCGCTATTTTGCGCTTCGTTAAAATTTTGCGCTTCATTAAAATTCTGCGTTAAATTTTGCTGCAAATTCTGCGCCGCATCGGGATGCTGCCCAACAGGCTCATCAAAGCCCTGATCTTGCAGCTGCGAGACGTAGTCGAGATTGTCGTTTTCGTTAAAGATCGCGCTCTCGCTGGGCTCGCCGCCGAAGCTCGTATCGACAAAGCGAGTAAATCTGCCCTGAAAGCCCACTTCGATCGTCCTGCCCGCCTCGCCCGAGCGGTTTTTACCGACGATGATTTCGGCTTTTTCCTGATAGTCGTTGCGCCTAAACACGGGCTCGCCCGCGTCCTTGCCCTCGGCCTCCAGCCGCGAAATGCGCTCGCGCTCCATCTGCTCTTTATAAACCTCGTCGCGATAGACGAAAAGTATGATATCAGCGTCCTGCTCGATCGCGCCGCTTTCGCGCAGATCGCTTAGCATCGGGCGTTTGTTCGAGCGCGCCTCAAGCGAGCGGTTTAGCTGCGACAGCGCAATGATCGGGATGTTGAGCTCGCGCGCCAAAAGCTTGAGCCCGCGCGAAATTTCGGCGATTTGCAGGTGGCGCTCGGAGTAGTTGCTCGTGCTCGTCATAAGTCCGATGTAATCGATCACGCAAAGCTCGATATTGGCGTCCGCGGATTTGAGCTTGCGCAGCTGGGTGCGGACTTGATGGATGTTCACGTAGCCGCTGTCATAGACGAAAAGCGGCATATTCAGCACCGCGTCGCAAGCGTCGTTGAAGCGCGTCCAGTCGTCGTCGCTGAGCTTGGCGCTCATTATGTCGCTTAGCGGGATCGAGCTAAGCGCGCTTAGTATGCGATACATCAGCTGCACGGAGGGCATCTCGAGCGAGAAAAATACGACGCCTTTGCCGCTTTGCAGCGTTTTCATCATCAAATTTAGCGCAAAAGCAGTCTTGCCCATGCCGGGGCGGGCGGCGATGATGATGAGCTCGCCTGGTTTTAGCCCCTTCGTGCAGTCGTTTAGGAAGCGAAAGCCCGTATCCAGCCCCACGAGCTCCGAGCCTGCAAGCGCCTTTTGACGCTTCAGCTCCTCTACCACATCGGCGATGATCTCGTGCGATTTTTTGATACCGCCGTGGCGCTCCTCGTCGATGAGCTCGTAAATTTTGGAGCTGATTTTATCGGCGGTGTCCTTGCTGCGCACGGCTTCGTTTACCATCGAAGGGATCTCGTGCGCGACCTTGATTAGCGAGCGCTTGATCGATTTTTCGCGCAGCTCGAGTGCGTATTTTGGGGCATCAACCACGCCGCTAGTGGCTACGACCTCGGTAAATGCGCCATCGTCGTAGCGCTCGGCAAGCCATTTTTTAACGAAGCTCGGTGCTATCGGCTCGTTGTGTGAGGAGCATTTGACGATCGCCTCGTAGATGTCGGCGTGCGGCTTGTAGAAAAAATCGCCGACCGAGATTATCTCGCTCAGCTCGCCGTATGCGTCCTCGTTTTGCAAAAGCGAGCTTAAAATCGCGCGCTCCATATCCAGATCGTATAAATTTGCAGGCACATTCTGCTTCGTTGCCATCGCTTCCCC
>CAUUSU010000162.1:0-4284 GCA_963547835.1 uncultured Campylobacter sp. | reverse complement strand
CTTTTAAATTTTAAAGCGCGATTATAGCGAATTATTCTTTTGCATTAGCTAAAACTAAGCCGCACACGGGCATAAAGCCGCCCTGCATTAAAGTCTCGCGCGCTTGCAGCATGCTAAGACCTGAGGTGATGATGTCATCTACCAGGATTACGGGGAATTTCGGCGGGGTTAAAATTTTAAAATTTCGCTTGTGTTTTAGACGAAATTCCAAACTCTGACCGGTGTATTTGACGCGGTTTTGCGCGCGCAGGCAGTGAAATTTAGGCCCCACAAGCTCGCTTTTTAGCGCGTGAGCTAAGATCGCCGTGTGCGAATAGCCGCTGCGTACGTCATCATCCAGCGGCACGGCGTTAAATTTAAAAACCCCGTCCGTTTTAAACGCCTCGTAATTTTGCGGATTTGCAGAAATTTCACGCTGCAGATGAAGCGGGAATTTTGCTAGGCTTAAAGAAGCTATGCGCGCAAGCACCGCAGCGCCGTATTCGTGATGTTTAGAAAGTATAAGCTCTCGAATTTCGGAGTAGCCGTAGTAGTAAAACACGCTAAAGCCCTCCACCTGCCGCATACTTAGGCGGCATTCGGCTAAATTTGCGGCGCAGGCGGCGCAGATCATGCGCAGGCTAAATGCGCCGCAATTTACGCAGCGCATCTAAAGCGTCAAGATGATTTGATCGGCGGATTTTTTGACGATGTCGCCAAGCAAGCTTTGCACGAAAGGATTAAGCGATCTAGCCGTGCGAAGCGCGGTAAATTGGCTCTGATCCTGCGAAACGCGCTTGGTCGTAGTTTTGTTGCCCTGCACTATAGAAATCGCGACCTCGCCTCTTGCGCTCATATTTTCCTTCGAGTAGCCGTTGATCGCTGCCGAGATGCTTCTAATATTTACGGTTACGATATTCGGGCTTGCAGGATCGATCCTTACGCCGCGAGCCTCAAGCTCCGCGCGCAAAGCCTTATCGAACCACGCCGAGAGATTGTTTTTTAAAAGCACTTCATCGACGAGTTTGCCGTCGTTGTCGTTTATAACGGCGATTACCATCTGATTTTCGCGCTGATCGTTGATCGCGTTGATATTTACCGACTTGCCGCTTACGGTCTGATCGGCCTTAGAGAGATACGGATTTAGGCTGATGACGCTGCTGGTTTGCGAGCAGGCGACAAAAAATAGCGCAAATACGCCGATTAAAAATTTTTTCATTTCGATCCTTTTTCTGAAATTCGGGCGCATTGTAGCACTAAATTTAAAATTTATAGATTTTTTTGTATCATTGCAAGATCAAAGGAGAAATTTTGCAAGCACTCGCTTTAAAATACAGACCCAAAAGCTTCGAGCAGCTCATCGGTCAAGATGCCGTCGCCAAAAGCCTCGCACACGCGCTGGATTCGGGCAGGCTGAGCCACGCATATCTTTTCAGCGGACTTCGCGGCAGCGGCAAAACCTCGACGGCTAGGATTTTTGCCAAAGCGCTTTTATGCGATAAAGGCCCCACCGGCAAGCCGTGCGAGATCTGCGATAACTGCGTAATGGCAAACGAGGGGCGCCACATCGACATTATCGAGATGGACGCCGCCAGCCACCGCAAGATCGACGATATCCGCGAGCTCATCGAGCAGACGAAGTATCATCCCGCAAGCGCGCGCTTTAAAATTTTCATCATCGACGAGGTGCATATGCTCACCAAAGAGGCCTCCAACGCGCTTTTAAAGACGCTTGAGGAGCCGCCTAGCTACGTAAAATTTATCCTTGCGACCACCGATCCGCTCAAGCTTCCCGTCACGGTGCTATCACGCACGCAGCACTTTCGCTTTAAACCGATCGCTAAAAGCGCTGTCGTAGCGCATCTAGAGCAAATTTTAAAAACCGAAAATATCGCTTACGAAGAGGGCGCGCTTGAAATTTTAGCTCGCAGCGGCTCAGGCTCGCTACGAGACACGCTCACGCTCCTCGATCAGGCGATTATCTTTAGCCGCGAAGGAATCACGCAGCGCGCGATCGCCGATATGCTTGGCCTGCTCGATCCTGCTAAAATAGGCGAAATTTTAGACGTCGTGCTGCGCCAGGACCGCGCGGGCGCGATCGAGATCATCAAAGAGGTCGAAAATTACAACGCCGAGACGATAATCGACGAGATGATCGCAAATTTAAAGGATAAATTCCTGCGCCGCGACGCGAAATTTAGCCTGCTGATGTATGAGCGGTTTTTCCGCATTTTAGCGGGCGCCAAGAACATGCTCGCCATCAGCCCGGACAACACCTACGCGATCTCTATGATGATTTTTATGATGATGGAGGCAGTAAATCTACGCGAGATCGACGAGCTGATCGAGGTCGGCAGATCCCTGGATCAAGGCGAGGGCTATCCTTCCGCTTCGGCGCCTAATTTAAGCGCGCAAAGCTCCGCGCCGAATTTTAGACCGAATTCCAACCAAAGCGCGAATTTTGCGTCAAATAGCGAGCCGGACGGCGCGGCTTTTGCACCGAGCGACCAGGGTAGCGCGACAAGCGGCGTGCCTAGCTTCACGGCAAGCGCAAAACATCCCGCAAACTCTGCGCAAAACTCCGGTGCGGGCGGTGCGGCAAAACAAAGTTTCGGCGCAAGCAGCGAGATTAAACCTGGTGCAGCGGCACAGGCGCAAAATTCTAGCTCTTCCGTCAAAACGGGCGCTCAAAATGAAATTTACGAGAATTTTTTAGCTAAAATTTACGACCGCGATTATGATCTGGGCGAGAAATTTAGCAAGTGCGTGGAATTTTTAAAGTTCGAGCGCGGCACGCTGTATCTGCTCTCGCGCGCGCAGGGGCAGGACAGAGAGTACCTACGCAAGGGCTCGCGAGCGATAAATAGCGTGCTAAAATCGCTTTTCGGCGAGGGCGCAGCCATCAAGATCGAGCAAGGCACGTTGCAAAACGGCGATGATCCCGCCCAAAGCGAGCGCGATCAGAATTCCGCACGTGGCGCAACCGCTACGCAAAGCAAGAATTCTACGCAAGGCGCGGCTTTCGAATCCGGCGCCGATACTGCGCGCCCGAGAAATTCGACCTCACAAAGCCCTGCAAATCCCACGGCACAAAATTTTACTGAAAGCTCCGCCCTTAGCAGCGTGCAAGAAAATCCCGAATCTACGCAAACGGGCGAGCAAGATCATAGGAATTTAACCGGCGTGCAAGAGAGTGAGCAGAGCTGTGCACTGCAAATAAATTCCGCCGCAGATGAGGCGCAAGCCGCAAAATTGCAAACTGATGCGGCAAGAAATTCCGAGCAGCAAAATTCGAAAAATTCTACGATGCAAAATTCTGCACAACGAAATTCCGCGACGAATTCCAATTCGCAAAATTCCGCTTCAAATTCCAAGCTGCAAAATTCCGAAATTTCTGCAGGAGATGACGACGGAGGGAAGGATGATCTGTTAAGATCTACCGATCCGCAAAACTACGCCGCAAAGCCCCGCGATACAAGCAAGAGCGTGCGCGCCGCCAAGGCAGGCCTCGCCGAGCTCGCAAACGGCGCACAGGACGGCAAGGAAATTTTGATCTCCGAGATGAATAGGCTATTCGGCGAGCCCACCAAAATCACGGAATAGCGCCCGCTGCGGTTTAAATTTATCTCCGCGCCGCGCGATTTTAAATTTAAGCGCGCCAAAACGATATAGAAATTTGCGCGGCGAAGCGAGCCTGCATGATTTTAAAATTGAAGCGGCAAAGGCGGTATCTAAATTTGCGCGACGAATGGAGCTCGCACGATAAATTTTAAATTTCGCGGCGCACAATCAAGCTCTGAAGAGCGAACTTTTAAATTTGATCGTCAAAGCAAGCTTTAAATTTCACCAAAGCAAAGCACATTTTAAATTTAACCGCCTAAGAAATCTAAGATTTATACGCCGCGGCAGTCTAAATTTAGTGCGCCATATAAAGTATTCGCGCAGTCGTCCCGCGCAAGCTCAAATCTAAATTTACGCATAATCTCCGCGGCTTTAAAAGATAAAATTTCGCCCGTCTGTTATAGAAAATATAAAATTCCGTGCTAATCGGCGCCCCGCCCTCTGTGATAAGGTTTTAACCACATCCACGCAGCTACTGGCACAAAACGCGGGCTACGATGACCCGCGCGCGTATCGGTTACAATCCAAAGTCAAATTTCGCCATGGTAAAACCGCGGCAAGCCGAGCCGCCCTGAAATTTTAAAAATTTATCTCGCAAACTGGCTGCGGTTCGCGATGCACGCTTATGGATTTTACGCGAGCGCGGCGGGCGAATTAGCTAAAATTTAGCGCTTTTGGTGTAGA
>CAUUSU010000161.1:0-4286 GCA_963547835.1 uncultured Campylobacter sp. | reverse complement strand
GCCGATCATCTACCTGCACGCCTTGGAGTTTAGCGCGGCCAGTGTGGGCGAAATTTACGAACTCGTCTCGCGACGAAGCGGCGCGGATTTCATGCTCGCAGTGATCTATCTAAACGAGGCGCAGTGGGGCGAAAAGCTTAGCCCATGGGCGGCAAAATCGCCGTTTAAGGAGGTTCGCGATTTCGCAGGCGGCGGCGCGGCGCACTTGAATAAATTTATGAACGAGCTGATCCCACGTATCGAGCGGCACGTATTCGGCGCGGGCAAACCTGCGTGGCGAGCGTGCGCGGGATACTCGCTGGCGGGGCTTTTTAGCGCGTACGCGGCGTTTGCGAGCGATAAATTTCAAAAAATCGCCTGCGTCTCGGCGTCGTTTTGGTTCGGCGGATTTGACGCCTTCGTCGCCGCACGCTCGCCGCAAAGGGGACTGGCGCACGTCTACGCGTCTTTGGGCGAGGCCGAGATGAACCCGAAAAATCCGCGCGGAGCACTCTGCGGCGAGACGGCGCGAAATTTCATCGCAAAATGCCGCGGTGTGGGTGCAAAAGCGAAGTTTGAGCAAAATCCGGGCGGGCACATGCAAGATGAGATCGCAAGAATTTCAAAGGCGCTTTTAAAGCTCGTAAACTCCTAAAATTCGGGTAAATTTTAAAATTTTGCGAGGCAACTGTCAAGCGACAGGCTTGACAAAACAGGAGCAACGAGAGGTTAAAAGAAACTAGCCAAGAAGCGGCACGAAACGTAAATTTAAAGCTAGTCGCCGCTGGAATTTCTCGCGCGACGGTCTTTTTGTGCGATGCAATGAAATTTAAAATATCTCCGCGTTAAAATTTCAGAGCATGAGCGATGCGACAAGAATGGCGCACCGCAATTCGGCGCGAATGGTACAGTACATCGTCGGTGCTTTAGCGGCTTTTATAAGTGCGATATCTGTTTTAAGCGTAAATCATACAACGTCTCGTCGCTGCGGCATAGGCGGCACGGCGTAATGCAAATTTCAGGCGGGATGTCGCTAAATTTTTGCAGGTTGCGCTAATGGTTTAAAACTTAAAGCGAGCCGTCATTATAAAATTTAAAGCAAATTATGTCGCAGCTAGGATTTAGCGCGCCTGCAAGCTAAATTTAAACTCTATCATACGCGCCTTGTAGTCGCGCTCGATAGAATTTAGCGTGCCTGCAAATTAAATTTAAACAGCGCGGCGCCGTGTATGATCTCGCCGTTTCATTTAGTGTAACTGCTAGCTAAAATTTAAACCGCTAAAATTTCAAGATTTGCACCCCGCCGAAGAGCGCTTTGGCGCTACGACGATACGCGCCGCTCGGTTTAAATTTAAAATTTAGCGTCGGCTGAGTACACTCAGCCGACACCTGGTTGGATTATTGGTGGCGAAATTTGCGGAATTTTGTGAATTGCCGTTTGCGGAATTTTGCCCTGTGAAATTTCGCGGAGCATGCTTCATTATTAGCTCTCTACCGCGCTTCGAGCGGCATACGCTCTGCTTTCCGCAACTACGCCGAGCCGCCTCGCCGCTCCATTTTTTGCGCTACGTCGTGTTCGCCGCACCTGCGCGGCGTGTGCCGCTCCGCAAAAAAAGCTGCAAACACGCTAAATTCTAACCGCACGCCCGAATTTCACCGCCTATGCAAAGGGCAGAATTTTTTTGTAGTTGCTCCACAGCTCGCTATCCTCGCCAAAATACGCGAGCAGTCCGCGCGCGTTGCGATCGAAAGGGTTGGGCTCTTTATGCAGCGCGATACGCTGCGACAGGTGCAGATCGTAGGTGTTGTATATCGCAGAATACGGCACCGGAAAGTCAGAAGCGTAAAGCAGGCGCGAGTGCACATCCGTTTGGCTCGCCAGATGCGGCAGAGCCTTGGCGCGCACCGGCGTCATCAGCGCGGAAACGTCGGCGTAGAGGTTCTTGTGCGTGCGTAGAAGCGCCAGAAGCGCGAAATAATCGTGTCCGAAATTTCGCGGGCGGCGAGAGAGCGCACGAAAAATATGCGAATACTCGTAGTTAATCGCCATGTGCGCGCACACCGTCGTAACGCCCAGCTCAAGCGGCGCATAGATCATCTCCAGCGCTTCGCAGCGGCGAGTGCTGGGCACCGAGCTTTCGTTACCGACGTGGATCACCAGCGGTAAGCCGAGCTTGGCAAGCTTTTCAAAATACGGCACGTAGCGAGGCAGCCTCGTATCCAGATCCCAATAATTTTGTAAAAATTTCGCCCCCTTAAACCCGAGCTCGAAGCAGCGATCGATCTCATCTAGCGCGTCCGCCCTTTTTGGATTGATGCTAAAAAACGGCACGATGAGATCAGGGTTTTTTTGATAAATTTCAAACACGCTGTCGTTGTCCGCACAGACGGTCTTATCGCGATGGATTAGCTCGCCCGCGTCGCTAAATTTAGCATCCACGCCGAAAAGCACCGCCTTTTTAACGTATTTCGAAGCTCTAAGCCCGCCGAGCAGAGCGTCCACATAGGCTTCGTATGGCTCTTTGATCGCGCGCGATACGTCTATGCCGAAGCGCCTGCCGAAAAGGCGCAGCGCGAGCCTGTCGTAAGGGCGGTCGAAGCGCACCTCCTTGCTTAGCAGATGGACGTGAAAATCAAGCGTTTGCATCGGGGATCCTTGGGAAAATTTTGCCGAGTTTATATCAAATTGCGGTAAATGGTTAGAATTTTAAATTCGGGTTTAAATTTACGCACTGCGCCCTGCCGCGCCTTTAAATTTTAAAATTTAAACCTCTCCGTAAGAGCCGCTAATTGATATTTAATGCCGTTTTAAAGCTACGGCAATATACTTACGATTTGAAAAGCTATTTCAATTAAGGAGCGAAGATGGAGTTTGAAATTTTAGAAAATTCCGCCGATTTTAAGCCTAGCGACCTAGATGAGATAATGGTCTCGATCGGCTGGGATACGGAGCAAAACGCAGCCTCCGTTCCGCCGCACGAGACATACAGGGTGTGGCGCACCTATGATTACGTGGCGATCGCCAAAACTCAGGGCAAGACCGTGGGGGTGCTGGAGGCGTTTTGCGACCGCGATAACTTCGCTACGAGCTATCTTTACTGCGTGATAGTTCATAAGGATTATCAAAGGCGCGGTATCGGCACGGCGCTCGTAAATGCCTTTAATAAGCGCTTTGCGCACACCACCACCTTTGTCGTGACCCCTCTGCACAAGGCTGAGGGCGCCGGAGAATTCCTACAAAAGTGCGGCTTCAAGGACGCGTCGGAGCACTTTACGATCCACATGAGGAAGCGAAATTCGATCTAGCGGGCATAAATTTTAAAATTTTATCGAGCTTTGGCTCTAAAACGGTTGGAATTTTAAATTTAGCTATGAGCTGCTATAATCGCTAAAATTTAAGGAGCCAAAATGATCACTATGCAGATCCAAAGCGGCGTCGATCGCGATACTCTCGAAACTTTTAAGAAACTTTTTTTAAAAATTGATCCCTCCGCACAGATCACTCTAAGCGGCGAGAAAAATTTAGAAACGATTCTATCGGAGTTTAAATCCGGCGAAAGTTACGACGAGATAAAAAACGGAATGGATGCAGATTTAAAATCATACGCAAACGGCGATCTAAGCGGCTTTGAGGAGCTAGGCAAGGGCTGGAAAAATTAAAAATAATCCAGTCTAAAAGATTTCGTGCGCAGCTTAGCAAGATCGTAGAATTTATCGCAGAGCATTCAGAGGATGCGGCGGAAAATTTTAAAAACGAGCTTTTTGCGCGAGCAGGCGAGCTTGGCTTTATGCCGTATAAATTTCGTAGATCAAAAAGCTTTGACGATGATAAAATTAGAGATTTCGTATTTAAGGGGTTTCGTAATCCCGTATCTAATAGACGAACCCGACAATACGATCGTTATCCTGGCGATATTTAAGCAAAATTTATTGAGATAGCTTGACGCCTGTTTAAAAACATCTGCGTTTAAATTCCGCACTCCATTTATTAAAACCGCTTATTCGCCGACGCCGCAGCGCCAAATATACAAACCGCTCGCCCCGCTAAATCACCGCATATTCGCGCACGGCGCTGTAAATTCTAATTTTACGCATACCGCGCGGCGCGCGAAAACAACTCCGCTCACCCCCTGCGCAAAAGCAAACCTAAAAGAATTTTCGGCTACAATTTCCCCCAAATAAAGGCAAAATATGAAAGAGATCTCGCTACTAAGGCTCTCGCTCGCAATCTACGTCGATATGTTTTTGAGCCTAGTGACCACGTTTATCAACACCTACATGATCTCGCGCGTGGACGTCTCGCTAGT
>CAUUSU010000160.1:0-4309 GCA_963547835.1 uncultured Campylobacter sp. | reverse complement strand
ATTTAGTGGGGATTAAGGCGCGTGTGGTAAAATTTCGCGGATTTTAAGGGAGAGCTATGAAATCTAGCAAGATAAGTCTCATTTTCTACGGCATATTCTGCGGCGTAACAATCTATTTTCTTATCTGGGGATTCGGTTTTATAGGAAGCGGCGATAAAATGCTATTTTTAGTTTCGGTATTTTTGGGCATCTTTATGGCCTTTAATATCGGCGGAAACGACGTGGCAAATTCCTTCGGCACCAGCGTCGGAAGCGGCACTCTTAGCATCGCGCAAGCCCTTTGTATCGCGGCGGTATTTGAAGCAAGCGGCGCGGTAATCGCAGGCGGCGAAGTAACCTCGACGATCCGCAGCGGCATAATCGATCTTAGCAAAATGGACGTGCATCCTAGGGATTTTATCTATGTAATGATGAGCGCGCTTTTTGCGGCGGGGGCATGGTTGCTTTTTGCCAGCAGAAAGGGTTTGCCCGTATCCACTACTCATGCGATCATCGGCGGTATCGTGGGCTCGGGGCTTACGCTAGGCGCCCTGCTTAATACCGCAGAGACTTCCGCATTGTGGCTAGTGCAGTGGGATAAGATCGGCAAAATAGCGATCTCTTGGGTACTCTCGCCGATTTTGGGCGGAGTGATCTCCTTTGGAATTTTCTGGCTCATCAAACATTATATTTTGGATTACAACCGCTACGCTCAAATAAAGATCGACCGCATAAAGCGCGAAAAAAAATCTCTCCGCAAGCTGCATAAAAAGACCTTCGAGACTCTGGACGACATTCAAAAGATCGCCTATGCAGAAGCGCTAAATCACGATATCTACGCTATGCGCGATCCCGATTTCGACCCAAGCGAGCTGGATAGCGAGTATTATAAAAAGGTAATCGAGCTTGACGCTAAAAAAGAGAAGCTAAAATCCCACAAAGCCCTAGAGTACGGAATCCCCGCCGTAGCGGGTATCGGCGCTTTCGTAATCTCTGCGATGCTGATATTTAAGGGGCTGCATAATCTAAATTTCGGGCTTACAAATTTTTACAACTACCTCATCATCGGTATGTCGACGCTAATTACCTGGCTTTTGATGTTTATTTTCGCTAAAACCCTGCGCCGCTCAAATTTAAACAAATCCGCGTTTTTGATGTTTAGCTGGCTACAGGTACTCACTGCTAGCGGCTTTGCCTTTTCACACGGCAGCAACGACATCGCAAACGCCGTGGGTCCGTTTGCCGCCATCATCGATACGATGGCTACGAATAGTATCAATCCCTCCACTCCCGTGCCGCAGCAGATTATGATAATGTTCGCAGTAGCCCTCATAGCTGGGCTTTGGTTCATCGGCAAAGAGGTGATCGCCACCGTAGGCACCAATCTTACAAAAATCCACCCCGCCTCGGGCTTTAGCGCCGAGCTCGCAAGCGCCGTCGTCGTCATGGCGGCATCGGTGCTGGGGCTTCCGATCTCCTCGACCCACGTGCTAATCGGCGCGATTTTAGGCATCGGCTTGGTAAATCACAGCACGAACTGGTCGCTGATGAAGCCGATCGGGCTAGCGTGGATCATCACCCTGCCCGTCTCGGCGCTGCTTTCGGCGTTTGCATTCGTGCTTTTGCGCCACGTATTTTAGGCTAAATTTAAAGATCCGCTCCCCGAAATTTTAAAATTTCGCAAAATTCTACGCAGGCTAAATTTTAAAATTTTGCGGCGGCGAACCGAGTAAATTTTATAGCTCCTCTTACGACGCGCTACAGTGCAAAACCCGCTCGCAGCGGCGCAGATCCGCCTATGCGCCCTGTAAAATTTAATAAAATTTTAGCTACAATCGCCGTTTGAAATTTAGGAAAGCTATGAGTAAATTTGAAATTTTTAGATCCACCCTCGCCGTGATGATGGGCTACGTGCCGCTGGGGCTGGCGTTTGGTATCTACGGCATCAGCCAAGACCTACCCGTATGGGCGCTCGCGCTAACCTCGCTGCTTATATACGCAGGCAGCGTGGAGTTCGTGCTGATCGCCTTCATCGTAACTCACGCCTCGCTCGTAGATACCTTCGTCGTGGCGTTTTTGCTAAATTTCCGCCATTTTTTCTACACGATGTCGCTGCTGGACGAGCTGCGCTTCGTGCGTCATAAAATTTACGCCGTGTATGCCCTTACGGACGAAACCTTTGCACTGCTAAAAGCGCGCGCATTTTTGCGCCCCGAGGAGCTTAGCGGCGAGCGACCCGTAACGCCGCAAAGACTAAAAGAGCTTGATCTACTCTATAATCTAACCGCGGTCTTAAATCACTCCTACTGGGTCGCGGGCGTCGTTGTGGGGGCTGTTTTGGGAGCAAGCTTGAAGCTTGATTTTAGCGGAGTCGAGTTTAGCCTGACGGCGCTTTTTGCGATGCTAACCTATGAAGTTTTTAAAGCAAATCCGCAATACAAAGTGCTATTTCTGGGCTTTGCCTGCGCATTTGCGGGGCTTTTTATCTTTCCTGCAAAATACTTTTTATTCGGCACTCTGATTTTAGGCACTGCGGTATTGCTGCTCTTTCGTAAATACTTCGAGCGACCTTCGCGCGCGAGACGCAGGCTGCGAAAATTCTTAAAAAGGAGTAGGTAGTGGAAATTTTGCCCTATATCTTTCTAGCCTCGATCGCTACGATTTTGACGCGCTTTTTGCCGCTGCTTCTTTTTAAGAAAAAGGCCGCGAGTCCAAGCTTATCGTATCTGCAGAAAAACTCGGGCCTTTTGATAATGGTCGTTTTGACGATCTATGCGCTTAAGACGATGCTGCCTAGCTTTTCGGGCGAGCGGACTTTTAGCGCAGACGTGCTGCAAACGGCAGCGCTGATACTTTGCCTGATTATGGCGTTTGTCGTGCATGCTAAATTCCGCAATTCGCTCGCAACGATAGCGCTTCCTACGCTAATATATATGGCGGCGCTACGCTTTTTATTGAATTATTGATAAATTTATAAGTTAGTTTTCGATAAACTTCAAAAATTAGTTTTTAAGTTTAAAAAAGGTTAAAGTTTTATGAATTTTATCAGTCAAATGGTGCATAGCTTCGCCAAAAAATACGCCGCCGAAACTATGCAAAAATCCCTATACAACTCCCTTAGAATCGACATCACGCAAGAGAACATCGCTAAAATTCCAAACCCCGATAAAAAATATATGCTCTACATGCACGTGCCCTTCTGCCATACGTTTTGCCCGTACTGCTCCTTTCATAAATACGCCTACGAGCGTGGTGCGTGCAAGGCGTATTTCAGCGCTCTACGCACCGAGATGCAACGCACGAAGGACGCAGGCTACGACTTTGAGACGCTTTACGTAGGCGGCGGCACGACGCTAATCGACGAGGATGAGTTAGCGCGCACGCTGGAGCTTGCAAAGTCGCTTTTTAGCATTAAAGAGGTTTCGTGTGAGAGCGATCCCAACCACATCGAGCCTGAGAGCTTGCTGCGATTTCGCGGGCTAATAGATCGCCTAAGCGTGGGGGTTCAGAGCTTTGATGATGATATTTTACGCAAAGCTTCACGCTACGACAAATTCGGCTCGGGCGAAATTTTGCAAGAAAAGCTATCCCGAGCGGTCGGAATTTTGCCGATTTTAAGCCTGGATCTGATCTTTAATTTTCCGTTTCAAACTCGCGAAATTTTACTTCGCGACATCGAAGCGGCAAAGGCGGTGAAGCCCGAGCAGATCACGCTGTATCCGCTGATGAAATCCCCTTTGATGCGCGATCAAATAGCGCGAAGCCTCGGCGTTAGCAACATAGACCGCGAGGAGGAGTTCTACTCCATCATCTGTAAGGAATTTGCAAGCTGGCACCGCAGCAACGCATGGGCTTTCGCTCGCGAAAAATCAAATATGAGCGACGAATATGTAGGCACAAACCACGAATACGTAGGCATCGGAAGCGGCGCGTTTAGCTTTTTGGGCGGCAGACTGCTCGTAAATGCGTTTAATCTCGAAGACTACGCAAGCAGAGTGCGCAAAAACGAAAGTACCGTCATCGCCACTTGCGATTTTAGCAGATCCGAGCGCGCAAAATACCTCTTTTTGACCGAGCTTTTTAACGGCGAGATCGATATCGCTAAATTTAACGCCGCAAACGATCTAAATTTGCGCCGCGAGCTGGGCAGGGAGCTTAGTCTGCTAAGGCTAGCAGGAGCCGTACGAATCGAGGGCGAGATCATCCGCACGACGGAATTCGGCGCGTATTTGTGCCTTGTTTTGATGAAGGAATTCTACACCGGCATGGACAAGGTGCGCGCGGCGTTTCGCGACGATGCCAAGATTAAGCGCGCAAAACAGCTCATCAT
>CAUUSU010000159.1:0-4360 GCA_963547835.1 uncultured Campylobacter sp. | reverse complement strand
CGTCGCCTACTTTGAATAAATTTTTGCACTTCTCGCCGCGATCCCACGAAGCGTCCTCGTTATGCAAAAGCCCCTCTACGCCGTCGATCCTCACAAACGCACCGAAATTTGTAATCGTAGTGACGCTGCCTTTTAGCACGTCGCCCACTTTATGCTTAGCAACAAACTCGTCAAAAGGCTTGGTGAGTAAATTTTTAAGGCTCACGCGCAATCTACGCTCGCTAGGGTTGATCTCTACGACCTCAACGTCAAGCTCTTCACCCTCGCTGATGAAATCTTTCGGATTTTTGATATTTTTATCCCACGAAATTTCGCTGATATGTAAAAAGCCCTCGATGTCGTTGCCAAGATCGACAAACGCGCCGTAAGGCTCGATATTACTTACTTTTACGCGGATAGTATCGCCCACTTCCAGGCTATCTTTGATCTCGTTCCAAGGATCGGGCATCGCCTCTTTGATCGAAAGAGAGAGATGCTTTTTATCGTTGTCGTACTTGATAACTTTAACCGGAACCTTATCGCCCTCTTTGTAGAGTGAGCTTGGATTTACCGGGCCTTTATATGAAATCTCGCTATAGTGTACGAGCCCGTCCACGCCGCCTACGTCTACGAACATACCGTAGGTAGTGATCTTTTTGACGACGCCCTCGATAATGCCTTCGGTAGCGACCACCTTTTCGATCGCCTCTTTGCTTGCTTTGCGATCCTCATCAAGTAGCTTCTTACGCGATACTACGATGCTTTGTTCATCTCTATCGACCTTGATGATCTTTACCTTGAAATTTTTACCGACAGCGCCATTTGGGTTTTTAAGCGCACTTTGCGAGCGAGGCATAAAAAATTCCACATCATCTGCGTTAGCGCAAACGAAACCGCCCTTATTAAATGATAGAATTTTAACGTCATAGACATTCTCTGCGTTTTCATCATAGGAGTCGATGAACGCCTTTACTTTTTCCTTCTTTAGAGCCTTTTTATACGATACGACCGGGCGACCGCCTCTGCTTCCGATAATAGCGACTTTGATGTCATCTCCTACATTAACCTGCGGGTTTCCTTGATCGTCGCTCACCTCGGCGGCGTCTAAAATGCCCTCCGACTTCCTGCCTACGTCTATGAAAACCTCGCCGTCCTTAAGGGCGATAACCTTACCTGTGACGACCTCGTCGCGAGACTTCCCGGCGTCATACTCCTCTAACAATGTCGCAAAATCTTCCTCTGCGTGGTTTTGAACCTTCTCGTTCACCTCAGCCATATGCTTCCTTTAAATTTATTTGTGCTTTTTTGAAAAGAACTAAAATGCGCGATTCTAGCTAAAATTTGCTTTCGATTTGATAAATTTCTAAGAGTAAATTTGATAAGAGGGCTTATAAATTCTGCGTTAAATTTTCGATCCGAGCTACTACTTTTTTGATGATCCAATCGGGCGTGCTAGCTCCTGCGGAGATGCCGCATAGGCTTTTGTTTTCAAACCACGAGCGTTCAAGCTCGCTTTCGTTCTCTATAAGATAGCTGTCTTTGCAAAAATTCTGCGAAATTAAAAAAAGCTGCTTGGTGTTGGAGGAATTTTTTCCGCCTACGATTATCATCACGTCAGCCTTTTGCGACAGGCTTTTTACCGCCTCTTGATTTTCCAATGTCGCATTGCAAATCGTATTAAAAATTCTCAGCTCCCTCGCGCGCTGCATCAAAAAATCCGCGATTTTAGTAAAGCTTTCTATCTTTTTCGTAGTCTGCGAAACGAGCGCGACGCGTGAGCCGAGCTTGACGTCTTGCAGTTCCTTCGTATCCATGATCACGAATACGCGCGATTTTGCGTAGGATTTCACCCCCTTTACCTCGGGATGATTTTTATCGCCGAAGATCACGATATCATAGCCCTCCGCGCTCATCTTTTCTACGATCTGCTGCGGCTTGGTCACGAAGGGGCAGGTAGCGTCGATGAGCTCTTTATTTTGCGCCTTTAATCTTTGCAGATCGTCCTTTTGGATGCCGTGGGTACGGATGATGAGCTTTTGCTCGTCCTTGATCTCGCCAACGCCCTCCAGGGTTTTGACGCCGAAATTTTGTTTTAAACGGTTAATCTCTTCGGCATTATGTATCAGTTCGCCGATTGTAGCGGCCTCACCGGCGCTTTCTGCGATCTTGATCGCGCGCTTGACGCCGAAGCAAAAGCCGTAGCTTTTGGCCATCTCAATCTTCAACGCCGACCCCGATCTGTCTTAAAATCGCAGCGAAATTTGGAAACGATGTCGCGATACAATCACTATCCTCGATGATCATCCCCGATCTTAAACCAAAAATCGCAAAGCTCATCGCGATGCGATGATCTCCGCTCGGCGTGATGATCGCCGCGTTCGCCTCGCCGCCTTCGATCTGCCAGCCGTCCTGCAGCTCGCGAGCCTTGATACCGCAGGCGCGAAGCCCTTCGCAGGTTACCTTTATGCGGTCGCACTCCTTCACGCGCAGCTCGGCGGCATTTTTAAGCACGCTACTTCCCTGTGCGCAGGCAAAGGCGATCGCAAGCGCCGGCGCTTCATCTATCAGCCACGAGATGTTTTCGCTCACCTCTACGGCGTGAAGCGGCGCGTAAGCGACCTCTATATCGCCGATCTGCTCGTAAATTTCGCTCGTTTTATTAAATTTAACCTCGGCGCCCATGCGTTTTAAAATTTCATACGCCTCTATACGGGTTTTGTTTAGCAGCATATTTTTTAGCACTATGCGCGAGCCTGGGGTTATCGCTGCGGCGACCGCGAAGAAAAACGCCGAGCTGGGGTCGTTTGGGATAAAAATTTCAAGCGGTTTAAGCGGCGAGCTAAGCGGCGCGACTTCGATCGCAAGGCCGCTTCGCGAAATTTGCGCGCCCATAGCTTTTAGCATCCGCTCGCTGTGATCGCGGCTAAGCTCGGGCTCGCTAAACCTGCACCCGCTGCCGCGCAAAGCCGCTAAAATCAGAGCGGTCTTTACCTGCGCGGACGCAATTTTACTCGCGTATTCAAAATACCCAAGCTTCTGTCCAAGCACCGCAATAGGCGCTTTTTCGCCGCCTGCTCGTCCGTAAATTTTAGCGCCTACTTTGCAAAGCGGATCCGCAACGCGCCTCATCGGACGCTCGCTTAAATACCGATCGCCGCATAGCACGAAAAAGCCTTCTCGTCCCGCCAAAAAGCCCATAAATAGCCGCATCGCAGTGCCAGAGTTGCCGCAATCAAGCGGAACGCTAGGCTCTTTGATAACCTCCGGCGGAGTGATTAAAATTTCGCTAGCGTCGCGCTGCACGCAAGCACCCAAAAGCTCCACTATTTTTAGCGTATTTAGCGTATCCTCGGCGGCTAGATAGTTTGAAATTTTACTCGTCCCCTCCGCTAGCAGCGAAAAGATCGCCGCACGATGCGAGATCGATTTATCCGCGGCGATGTTTGAGATCTCCGCTCGCAAAGGGCCCGCTTGCGCAAAAATTCTCATCGCAGTCCAAGTCCTAGCTCGCTGCTAAGCGCGGCTAAAATTTTATCGGTAAAGCCAGCCACTTCCTCGTCGCAGAGCGTTTTTTGAAGGTCTTGAAATATAAGCCTGATCGTCAGGCTCTTTGAATCGCCCAGGCTTTCGTCGCCGTAAAGATCACTCGGGATAAATTCCTTTAGCGCCTCAATTTTAAGGGCATCTATGCACTGCTTGATCTGCTCGAAACGCATTCCGCTCGGCACCAAAATACTTAGATCGCGCGATACGCTAGGGAACTTCGAATAAACGTCCGCTACGATATTTTTAAATTTAAGCTTGGAAAAATCGATCTCGCACAGATAGCTTTTATCCAGATCGCGCCCTGCTTCTACGGCGTAATCCACGCGCCCGATAAAGCCGACTATCTCGCCGTCCTGCTCGATCTGAGCTTGCTCGAATTCGCTTAAAAATTTCAAATTTTCGCTCGGGAGTCTAACGTTAAATTTACCGATGACGCTTTGGATTAAATTTGCAAAATACAAAAAATCCACCGCAGTGGGTTTTGCGCCGGCCGCGATAGAGGGCTCGGCTTTTAGTCCACTAGCTATAAAGCCCAGCCTTAGGCTCTGCGAGCCGTCCGCATCGAACACCTCTCCTAGCTCAAAAAGCTTGACGCTTCTGCGAGAATTCTTTAAATTTCGCTCAGCAGACTCCAGCAAATGATTAATCAGCGTCGGTCTTAGCGCGTCTAGCTCGCCGTTGATCGGATTTAAAATTTTAACCTTGCACGGCTTAAAGCCCAAGCTTTCTAGCGCCTTGCCGTCGTCAAATACATAATGCACGCACTCGAAAAATCCTACCGCTGCCGCCTTGCTGCGAAGCTTGCGCCCGTTTTGTAAATTTACGTAGGTATCGT
>CAUUSU010000158.1:0-4387 GCA_963547835.1 uncultured Campylobacter sp. | reverse complement strand
GGCTATGCTTCCGAATCTACTTTTTAACAATCAATTCAAATAATATGAAATTTTGGCGATCTAGCCGTCTTGTAATATTTTAAAGATCAAAAATTTAAAAAATTCAATAAATTCTGCGGTACTTCAAATACGTCTCTTTGCGTGGTCGTACTATTGATAAGAGGGCGGTTAGAATTTATCTGCTATTGCGTTAAAGATGTGGCGGCAGAGACTGGGCATTCGTGATTTATCAAATCCTAATAAATTTAGCCTTAATTAGAGCGGCGCAATGGAGTAAATTTTAAAGATAAGCATGATAATAAGGCTATTTTATCGCGACAAATCTTGCCAAATTACATTATTGATTAAATTTTAGCGTGCGTAGGCTGATTTTATGCGAATTAGCCTATATTGCCAAGAAATGCCATAATTTTAATAACACAAATGCGATTTTTGTGATTTTGATAGATGAATGCAAAAGGCTCATAGGCTTTTAAAGCGCTAGACGCGGCTTTTAGTCTTAATGGTCGCAAATGCCGGTTTCTGGCATAGCCAGAGTAGTTTCGCGCTTCGCCTGAAATCCATAAATTTTAATTTTAAAATTTTAGATTTAAAATTCCGAATTCTGTCGTGCTTGGAATTCACAATTTTTAAAATTTTGTTTCATC
This sequence comes from uncultured Campylobacter sp., assembly GCA_963547835.1. Taxonomy (GTDB): domain Bacteria; phylum Campylobacterota; class Campylobacteria; order Campylobacterales; family Campylobacteraceae; genus Campylobacter_B. Next base: position 3,740 of record CAUUSU010000158.1, on the reverse strand, counting down.
GCGTGTTTTTGGCGTTCTATTTCACGTGGGGGCCCTTTGCTGCGCTAGATCACGCCGCTTGCGATGTTAAAGCTATTGCGCCAAAGCTTCTGCCTGCTTGCGGACGAGATTTATGAAACTAGGCTCTGATATTGAAGCTATTGCGCCAAAGCTGCTGCGGCAGAATTCCATCTACTTTATTAAAAGTAGTTAGAATTTTAGCCGCTTGTCGCACCTGAGTTACTTATTGTGCCGGTCTGTTCGTCGCGCCTTAATTTTTATCGCTCGCAGCGCCCGTTGGTTTATTTTGTCGCGCCTAAATTTTTGCCGTCCGTCGTGTTAGAATCGCTTGCAGCGCCGTGATTTTCGCTGCTTGCAGAATCTGAGCTTGTCGTACCGCTAGGGCTTGCGGAGATTGGATTTGCTATGCTTTCGCCCGCGATGCCACTTACGTTATTTATGTAGGCTACGGTGCTTATTTTGTTCCATTCTCTACCGATTTTCAAAAATGCGCGCTGGCTGTCTAGGATCTCTTTAAACATCGGATCTTTTGCCGCTTCCTCGTCTAAGATTTCATTCGTTGCTTTTTTAAGCGCGGCTATCACGTCCGCAGGAAAGTCGCGCACCTGCACGTCCGGAAACTGCGCTTTTAGCTCCGCCCAAATGCGAGCGTTTTCGTAAAAGCCCTTATTTTGGAAATTCTCTCCGGCAAGTCTTGCTGCAGCCTCTAAGATCGCTTGAAGATCCGCAGGCAGCTTCTCTAGCGCCTTTTGATTTACCAGCAGCTGGCAGTCTCCCATAGGTTCTTGCCAGCCTGTGTAGTAGTATTTAGCCACTTTATGAAATCCAAGTGGCATATCATAGACAGGGCTTACCCACTCGACCGCATCGATCGTACCCATCTCTAACGCCATAAATAGCTCGCCCGTAGGCACCGTGTTTATAGTAGCGCCCAGCTTGCTCATCACCTCTCCGCCTAGCCCCGGTATGCGGAATTTAAGCCCTTGCAAATCTGCGACCGAGTTGATCTCTTTTTTAAACCAGCCGCCCATTTGCATGCCGGTAGATCCCATCAAAAAGGTCTTCATGCCGTATTGCGCAAACATCTTATCATTAAGCTCTCGCCCACCACCATAGTAATACCACGCGTGCTGCTCATCAGTAGTCATACCGAAAGGCACCGCCGTCCAGAGCATAGTTTTGGCGTCTTTGCCTTTATAATAATAAAGCGAAGTATATCCTAGATCGTATTGACCGCTTTTGACGAAGTCGAATACGCCAAAGCTTGCCTTGTGCTTGCTCGGCGTATCGATGCGGATCTGAAGCCTGCCGCCACTAAGGCTTTCGGCATAGTTTTTAAAATCCTCGGCGGCAGCGCCCAAAACGGGCGTAGTCGCCTCCCACGTACTAGCAAGTCTTAGGCGATATACCTTATCGTCGCCGAAAAGCTGCGAGCCTAAAAGCATGAGACATGCAAACAAAAAAATCTTTTTCATTTCTATCCTTTCATAAAGTTTTAAATTCATAAAATTTCAAAATTTAGCGCGCCGCCGGCTTAAAATTTAATTGCGTCCTGCGTTACTGCTACGAAATTCTGCTTCACGGTGTCTATTTTATCGACACGTTGCCTTCTATTCTATTTTACGACGCTTCATCTTATAGGCACTTTGTTTTGTAGACGTCTTATTTCGCGACATTTTACTTCTTAGCGCCCTTTTATTTTACAATGCCTGACTTTGCGACGATAGAGCGCCATGTTAGTTTTATTTCGCCGCATTCGGGCGTACTTACTTACACCTGCATCATATCTAGCGATAATATTTTATCAAGCGCGCTTATTTGAAAACCTCTGGCGCGGATCTTTTTCACTTAGAAATAACAAAAATATCTTAAAATGCCATCTCTGCGCTTTTGCAGATAAAATTCTCCCTTCCTTTCAAAGCGAGCTTTGTCATTATTGGCAAGCTTAGACGCTACGCCATTTTTGATCTTAGACGGCAGAATCGTGCTTTTAAATTTAAAATTCCGCAATCTGCACAATCTTCGCACCGCACTGGCAAGCGGAGAGTGCGCCTTTATATTTAAATTTTGCGCCTTAGTTGAGCGCAAAATTCCGCGCGGAGTTTTTGAAATTCCGCGCGAAATCTAGATTAGAATTTTATGCAGAGATACTCTGCATTGCCTAAAATTTTTCAAAATTCCGTGTCACAAAATGCATTTAAAAATTTTAAATCTGCTATTGCACGGAATTTCTTAGCGTAAATTCTAAGCCTTGAAATTTTGCTCTTGTTTGACAGCATAAAATTTTAAAATTAAATTCTGCAACCGCCATGCCTTAAAATTTTATTTGCAAAGCTTGTTTGCTAAATTTTAAAATTTTAAGTCTAAACCCGTAAAATTCAGTATTCCGCATTTTAGAAATTCTATTTCGCAAAATTTTATCTCGCAGATTTCGCTCTATAAATTTCCGCGCTAAATGAAATTTTACTCCGCATAGTTTGCGCTTCGTAAAATTCTAGCTCGCAAAATTTCGCTTAAAATTCCGCGAGCTAGTCCTTGTTTTCGAATAGCTCCGCGTGTTTGCTACGCAAAAACTCGACCACGGCGATCACCTCGTCCGCGCCGCTAGTGTCAGAGTTCGCAAGCACCGTGTCGATATTTTCGATATATAGCTGCGCCGCATCAGCGAGCCGCTCGCGCTTGATGCCCGCATAAAGCAGCATCGCGTCAAGCAGGATATTAATCTCGTAGATGAGGTCCTGCTCGGCGATTTTTTCGTCATTATTTTTCATCTTCTTCCTTTGAAATTTGAGTTTTTTTCTCGATTAGATCCACGATTTGCGCCTTTACGGCTTCGTACGAGCTCGCGTCTTTAAAGCCCGCAAACATCCCGCCGCTCGCGTTTACGTGCCCGCCGCCGCCGAGGAGTAGCTTTGCCATTTCGCTAACGTCGATCTTGCCGTCGGCGCGGAAGCTGAGTGTTTTCTTGCTCGTTACGTCGATAAAGAAATCAATATCTGGATTTTGCGTCAAAAAGTCGTTGCCGATGACGCTTACGTTGCCGATATTGTAGGTCAAAATGCCCTTTTTATCGAGGTAGCTGATCTCAAAGCGCTGCTTTTGCGCGCTTAGGCGGGCGACTACGAAATGCGAGACGAGATTGCTTAGCGTATCGTCGCGCTCGCTTTTAAAAAATTCCTTCTTTATGCCGTGCAGTGCGCTATCTAGCGCGATGTGTGCGTCCGGCTCGTCTTGAAATTTAAAAATTTTTTCTAACAGGAAAAAGATATAATCCCTGCTCTCCCGCTCAAACATGATCTTATTGATCTCTTTTGCGCCCGAGACCATGCCGAGGCAGACCTTGCCGAGCTCAAACTCGCTCTCATCCTTCAGCCAGATATCCACGGCGTTTACGACGCGCACAAGCTTATCCAGCCGCGGCGAGCCGCCGAACATCGCGCTGAAAAAATCATAGGTAATCTTCGTGGCGCAGCGCGAAGAGTCCAGGAAATACCACGGGAATTTCTTCGCGCACTCAAGCCCGCTTTGATGATGATCCAGAAGGATCACGCGGGCGTTGCGGCGCGCCAGTTCACCGCTAAATTTCTCGCACTGCGCAGGCAGTAAATTTAGATCGGTGATTAAAACTAGGCTTTTTTCGTCTGCGTTTGCGGTAAGCCTTGCGTCGATACGAGCGAGGATGAGATCAAATTTTTCGTTTATCTCCTTGCCGTAGTTGGCGTTGAAAAATTCCACGTCCG
>CAUUSU010000157.1:0-4407 GCA_963547835.1 uncultured Campylobacter sp. | reverse complement strand
ACCTGCAAAATTTATCGTAAATTTCTCCGAGCGGTTTTCGCGCCTTATGAAATTTCCAGCACGATCTCCTTTTTTAGCCCGATCTGTTTGATCTCGAGCACGGAAGCGCCGCCCAAACGCAGCGCAAGCACCTCAGCCTCGCTGCAAGCGCCTGCTAGGGCTATTTCGCGCAACACCTTACCGCGCCAGGCTTTGGCGTAGTGGCTCAGCACCTTGCCGCCTTTGATGAAACTAAAACTCAAATATTCGCGCTTCATCTCATAAAATTTTTCGTAAAATCCCGCGCGTAGATCCACGACGCACTCATCCGCCAGATACCGATCCAGCGCGGCGGAGAAACTATCGCGATAAAATTTCGCCGCGTCTATGCCGCCGAATTTCTCGCCCTGCTTGAGTTTGTAGTTCGGCAGCGCGTCGCCGCCCAGCACGGGGCCGAAAAGGTTTGAAAAAATTATCGTGTTTCGCTCCGCAAACTCCTGCGCGCCGGGGCTTAGCGACGCGTAGCCTAGGGCGTGATACGCGGTGCCCGTGTAGCGCAAAAGCGCCTTCGCGCAGCCTTTTTCAAAGATATTTTCGCGCAGAGTCGCATCCCATTTTTTCGGCCCGAAAAGCTTGCAAAGCTCCGCCTCGCTCGCTTTATCCACGAAATCCGCATAGGCGCACAGCATCTGCAGGCGCTTTTCGTAAAGATCTGCAAAGATGAAATTTCGCTCGCAAATGCGCGGACCGCCGCTCAGCTCGCTTTTCATCTCGCTTGGGGAAAATAAAATTTTCATACGCTCTCCTTAAAATTTGCTCATTTTACTAAAATTTTGCTTGTATTCAAGCCCGCTTAAGCTCGCGCCGCCCGCTCAAATTTAAGCTAAGCAGCGTATAATGGCGCTAAAAATTCCAAGGACGAAAATGCTTTTAGAAGAGCCGCTGTTTTACTACCGCGAAATTTTAAAGACGCATCCGCAAAGCTACCTCGCAGAGGACGACAGGCAGGTCATCATCGGCATCGATTGCGATTATTTCGACGGATTTAAGATGAGTTTTGAGGCTTTGAGGCTTAAATTTGATGAAGTAAAGGGCGCAAAAGAAGGCGCGAGCGAGTTTAAAAACGCGAGCTTTGCGGGACTTTTCGGCGTTTTGGGATATGACATCGTGCGTGCGTTCGAAAATATCGGCTCGCCAAAGCAGGCGCTATATGACTTCCCGCCGTTTTTTTACGCCGATGCCGCAAACTACCTGCACTACGATAAAATCAGCAAAATTTACGATTTTTACGGCAAAGACATTGGAATTTATGAAAGCCTGCGCGGGCTTAGCCCGCAGGCTTCACAACAGGCCGCCGTCGAAACAGCAGCTGCGTCCCAGAGTGCTGCAAGAGCGGACGCCGCTATAAAAGGCGGATCGAAATCGCAAGCCGCGGCGAAGTCCGAGCCTAAGAAAAAAGAGCTTAAATTTAAAATTTTAACCGATCTAGGCGCCGAGGAGTCGCATTTTAGCGCGATGGTCGAGGCTACAAAAGAAAAGATAAAAAGCGGCGACGTGTTTCAGGTCGTGCTGGGCGAAATTTTAGAAATCGGCACGAATCTCGGCAGCCTGGAGTTTTACGAGCGACTCAAAAAGAACAATCCAAGTCCCTATATGTTTCACTTCCCGACGCCCTACGGCTGCGTCGCGGGCTCCAGCCCCGAGCTCATTATGGAGATCAAAAAGGACGAAATTTTCGTCGCTCCCATCGCGGGCACACGCAGCAGAGGCGCGAATGCCGAAGCGGACGCGGCGCTCGAGCGCGAGCTTTTAAGCGACGAAAAGGAGCTTGCGGAGCATCGGATGCTGATTGATCTAGCTCGCAACGACATCGGCAAATTCGCCGCACCCGCCTCGGTGCGGGTGCAAAACGCGATGCGCGTCGTGCGCTACGAAAGCGTGATGCACATCGTAAGCGAGGTTTACGGCAGTAAGCCGCGCGGGGTAAGCGCGTTTGAGGTGCTCGGCACGATCTTTCCTGCGGGCACGCTAAGCGGCAGCCCGAAGATCCGCGCGATGCAGATCATAAACGAGCTGGAGCGCTACGAGCGCGGCATATACGGCGGCGGAATCGGGTTTTGGCGCTTTAACGGCAACGTGATGCAGGCGATCTTGATTCGCTCGGCGATCTTCGTAAATCGCGACGCGCAAAATTTCTGCTCGGACGAGGATTTTAAGCGAAATTCAAACTTAAATTTAGACTCTGTTTGCGGCGAGGAGAAGTCTGAAGCGACGGAGCTTTGCGATTTCGCAGCGCAAAAGGGCGGCGGCGAGGCGCAAAATTTACCGGCTCGCGCAAGCAAACGCGACGCGACGTTAAATTTAAAAGCACGCGCAAGCCGCGAAGCGCTAAATTTAGAAAGCGAGCCGAGCTTTAGTCGCGCGATGCGGTTTGAGACCGCCAAATTTAACGCGGAGAATTTCGGCTGCGAAGGGCTAAGCAATCTCGTATTTATCGGAGCGGGCGCGGGTATCGTTTACGACAGCTCGCCAAAGAGCGAATACGCGGAGATCTGCAAAAAGCGCAAAAGCCCGCTCAAGGCGATCGAGGAGCTATGCGAGGAAGTTTAGACCCTTTAAATTTAGCTAACTGGGCGCGCCGTTTGCTTCGGCGCGAGTTTGGCGCCGCTAAATTTAAAGCAGTTTCGGCGTAAGGACGTTAAATTCAACGGCGAGCTTCATTCGGCGCCGCAAAGCCGAGATACATATCGGCTGCAAAGCAGCGTAACGTCGCAGCTGATGTAGTAATGCCGCAGCCGCGAGCGGAATTTTAAATTTAGCTTGCAAGAGGCGCTAAAACGGCGCTAAATTTAGCCGCCGCAAAGCGGTTAAATTTAAACTATTTAGAATTTTAAAGAGGCGCAAACGCCCTAAAAAAGGATAAAATTTTGATTTTAATGATAGATAATTACGACAGCTTCGTTTTTAATATTTATCAATACATTTTGGAGTTAAGCGATGAGGAGGTGCGCTACTTCCGCAACGACGAGATAACGCTGCAGCAGGTGCGCGAGCTTGCCCCGTCGCACATAATCCTAAGCCCTGGGCCAAATCACCCAAAAGACAGCGGCGTCTGCCTGGATATTTTGCGCGCGGATTTGGACATGCCGATTTTGGGCGTGTGCCTTGGGCATCAGGCGATCGGATATGCGGCGGGTGCGGAGATAAAGCAGCTGGAGGTGCCGCTACACGGCAAGAGCTCGGCGATCGAAATTTACGCAGATGGCGTGCTTTTTAGCGGCCTGCCGCGTAAATTTGAAGTGATGCGCTACCACTCGCTTTATGTGGACGAAGCTACGCTGCCGCGCGAGTTTGAAATTTTAGCAAAGAGCGAAAACGACGGCGTAATCATGGCGATGAAGCACCGAAGCAAGCCTGTTTTCGGCATTCAATTTCATCCCGAGAGCTTTTTTACGCAATACGGCAAAAAGATCATCGAAAATTTCATCAATTACGGCAAAAAGATAATTTTAAAGGAGAAACTCGTGATAAATTTCGCCCCGTTTATGTTGAAGCTACAAAAGGGCTTCCCGCTAGATAGCGACGATTATGCGGTCATTTGTAAGGCGCTTTACGAGCAAGATTACGACATCGTGCAGCTTGCGGGGCTGCTCGTGCTGATCAGCGAAAAATCGCTCTACCCAAGCAGCCTCACGGCGCTCGTGCGTAGTATCCTAAAATACTCGATCACCTACGACGATCCGAGCCCGATGTTTGACATCGTAGGCACGGGCGGCGATAGGCTAAAGACGATCAATATCTCCACGACCGTGGCCTTTATCGCGGCAAGCTTCGGCGTGCGCGTCGCCAAGCACGGTAACCGCGCGATTACTAGCAGATCGGGAAGCTCCGATGCTCTGGATGCTTTGGGCGTGCCGCTACTTAGCGATCTTGCGCAAATTAGGGCGCTGCTAGATCGCACTGGGCTGGCGTTTTTTCACGCGCCGTTTTTTCACAAGATCACCGCCGAGGTCAAAGAGGTGCGCAACCGCCTAAAAATCGGCACCGTCTTTAATATAATGGGGCCGCTGCTAAATCCGAATTTAAGCCTAAGCAATCAGATCGTAGGAAATTATCTGGAGGAAGTAAACGGGCTCATCGCCGAAACGCTGATGATTTTGGGGCGCAAGCACGCTTTAGTGGTGCACGGCATGGACGGCATGGACGAGATCAGCCTGTGCGACGAAACGCTAATCCACGAGGTCAAGGACGGTAAAATTTTAGAATACCGCGTAAATCCCGAGCAGTTCGGCTTTAAACGCGCATTTCACGGCGATATAGAAGGCGGCGATGGCGAGGCTAATGCCGAGATTTTAAAGCAAATTTTAAAAGGCGAGCTGGACGGACCGAAATTTGACATCGTCGTGCTAAACGCGATGTTTGCACTAT
>CAUUSU010000156.1:0-4414 GCA_963547835.1 uncultured Campylobacter sp. | reverse complement strand
AAAATTCTGCTCTAAATTTGCGGAATTCTGCCCGCAAGCCGCAAAGCTTTGAGTATCTGGCATAAAATTTTGCCCGTCGTGCGCGGAATTTTCTCCGCTCGCCGTGCAATTTTCTTTATCCTCTGTAAAATTTTCTCCGCCCGCTGCGCAATCTCGCCCGCCAGCTCTGCAAAGTGCGGCGATCATCGCCTCGCCCATATTTCCGCCGCCGATAAATCCCACTTTCATTTTTGCTCCTTTTAAAGCTAAATTATGCCTCAATGATAGCTCAAAATTTCTTTATCCCCCCTTGCGGCGCGCGGTTTATCTACGTAAAAGCAAATTTTAGCTACAATCTCGCCTAAATTTTTAAAAAAGGATGCGTTATGGCAATAAACGTTTTTTACGACAAAGATTGCGATTTGGGTTTGATTAAGGCTAAAAAGGTCGCTATGATCGGCTTCGGCTCGCAGGGACACGCTCACGCCGAAAATTTGCGCGATAGCGGCGTAGAGGTCATCGTGGGCCTTAAAAAGGGCGGCGCGAGCTGGAGCAAGGCCGAGGCGAAGGGCTTTAAAGTAATGAGCGTCGGCGAGGCTACGAAAGCCGCGGACGTCGTAATGATCCTAACGCCCGACGAGTTTCAAGGCGACATTTTCAAAGCGGAGATCGAGCCGAATTTAAGCGAGGGCAACGCGATCGCGTTCGCGCACGGCTTTAATATCCACTTCGGACAGATCGTCCCTCCAAAGGGCATCGATTGCATTATGATCGCTCCGAAAGCCCCGGGCCACACCGTCCGCAATGAGTTTGTAAGCGGCGGCGGCGTACCGATGCTGATCGCCGTTTCGCAAAACGAAAGCGGCAGAGCCAAAGAGCTCGCTCTAAGCTACGCAAGTGCGATCGGCGGCGGCCGCACCGGCATCATCGAAACGACTTTTAAAGCAGAGACCGAGACCGATCTTTTCGGCGAGCAGGCTGTGCTTTGCGGCGGACTTTGCGCGCTCATTAATGCGGGCTTTGAAACTCTCGTCGAGGCGGGATATGAGCCCGAGATGGCATATTTTGAGTGCCAGCACGAGATGAAGCTGATCGTGGATCTCATCTATCAAGGCGGCATGGCTGATATGCGCTACTCGATCTCAAACACCGCAGAATACGGCGATTACGTAAGCGGAAACCGCGTCGTAAACGAAAGCAGCAAAGCGGCGATGAAAGAGGTGCTAAAGGAGATCCAAAACGGCAAATTTGCAAAAGACTTCATCCTTGAGCGCAAAGCTGGCTACGTGCGAATGAACGCCGAGCGCAACATCACGGCAAATAGCTTGCTTAGCAAAACCGGCGAGAAGCTTCGCGCGATGATGCCGTGGATCGCCAAAGGCAAGCTCGTAAATAAAGATAAAAACTAATTTCGGCTGAGCTTTGGCTAATACAAATCCACGCGGGCGCCGCAAAAAGCGCCCGATCAATTACATAGCGATCGCCTTTGTCGTAATCTTGTGCTTTTTAAGCGGTGCGGTTACCTACGGGGTTTTGGATCTCGTATTTTCGGGCAATAAAGCCGCGTTGCAGCAAAGCTCGCGCAAACAAACTCCTGAGAGCACTTCCGATTCTCGCGGTAAAAAGCCTCGTTTAAGCGCTGCACAGAAGGAAGCTTTGATTCAAAAGGAGCTTGATAAGATCGCCGAGCAAAACGTAACCGCGCCGAAGATGAGCATCGAGCCCGCACGGCAGAATCCATCAGTACAAAATTCCGCAAACGGCGATTCGCAAAATTCCGTAAATTCTATGGTTTTTGCAAATTCCGCCGCCTTAAATTCGGCAAGCGACGGACCTGACGTAAATTTTACCGCAGTAAATTTCGCGCCAGAAAATTCCATAAATTCTACCATGCAAAGCTACGCTTCGGGCAATGCGGACGATCTTTCTAAATCGCCGCGTAAAGCACTGCCCGCAGGCTCTCGCGCAAAGCTAGCGATCATCATCGACGACGTAGGCACCGACGAGCAGGCGCAAAAGATCGCCGCGCTGCCCGTGCGCGTGACGCCATCCATCTTCCCGCCAGAGTACCAACGCAAGGACACGCGCTCGCTCGCTCGCGGCTTTGAGCATTACGCTATCCATCTGCCGATGGAGGCGAGCTCTGCCAAAAATAACTCCGCGACGCTGCGAGCTTCGGATAATTACGAGAAGCTAAACGGCGTCATAGCCAAGCTGCGCGCGGACTTTCCGAACGCTAAATTTATAAATAACCACACCGGTTCCAAATTTACCGCCGACGAGCGCGCGATGCAAAACCTGCTGCGCGCGATGAACGAGCATGGATTTTTATTTATCGACTCACGCACTAGCCCCGCTACCAAGGCTAAGGCGGCGATGAATGGACTCGGCATGCGATACGTGCATCGCGATGTGTTTTTAGATAATCAAAACAGCGTCGCTGCGGTGCGCAAAAAGCTGCGCGAAGCCGTGACGCTTGCTAAAAAACAGGGTTACGCCATCGCTATCGGCCATCCCAAAAGCTCCACTCTGCGCGCACTCGCAAACAGCGCCGATATCCTAGGCGAGGTCGATTTGGTCTATTTGGACGAAATTTATGAGTACTACGAGTGAGCTCGGTTTTAAAATTCAAAGCCTAGCAAGGCTCGGTGCGAGCGAGCCCGCGCAGCTGTATTTTAGGGGCGAGCCGGCGATGTTACAAAAGCGCCGCATTTCGATCGTGGGCTCGCGCAAGATGAGCGTTTATAGCAAAAATTTGATCCTGCGCCTCGCGCGCGCTTTGAGCGATGCGGACTTTTGCGTCGTAAGCGGCGCAGCGATCGGCTGCGACATAGTCGCGCACGAAGGGGCGTTTCCAAACACGATTGCGGTTTTTGGCAACGGCCTTGATCAAATTTATCCCGCGCAAAACGCCGCCATGATCGGCAAAATTTACGAACGCAGTCTCGCGCTTAGCGAGTATGAGGACGGCGTAAGCGTGCGCGGATTTCAGTTTTTGCAGCGCAACCGCATCGTCGTGGCGCTGTCCGAGGCGCTGATCGTCGCTCAAGCAGAGCCCCGCAGCGGCTCGCTACAAAGCGCGCGTCTGGCTCGCGAGATGGGCGTACCCGTCTACGTGCTGCCGCACCGCATAGACGAGAGCGCGGGCACGAACGATCTGCTCGCAAAATCTCAGGCGCGGCTGATCGCGGATTTTGGCGAGTTTGTTGCGTCTTTAGCTCCGCAGACGCCGCAAAGCACCGAGCGTGCGCAGGATGAAGTGATGGAATTTTTAGCTTTAAATTCCGATCTGCAAGCGGCGATCGAGCGCTTCGGCGATAAAATTTACGAATACGAGCTTGAAGGTAGGATAGAAATTTTAGGCGCAAAGATCGTAGCAAAGTAGCTGGAGGCTAGCGCTTGCTCGCCGTGGTTTGATCGGCGCCGCCTGCCGGCATAGCGTGTTTGCATGGCGCGTAGTCTGCGCGGCCGGTGTTTAAATTTAGAAAAAGGCGGCTCGGTAAAATTTTGCTTTCCGCAAGTAACGCTTAAGCTTAAAACAAACCCGCGCGGCTTGTTTGTGTAGTGCCACTCGCCCCGATTGCGGTAATGATCGGTTTGTGAATGCCGCGCGAGATTTGTAAATACTTTGCGGCGCAGAATTTAAGTGTTAAAATGCATGAAATTTTCTGAAATAGCGTTTAAATGTTTGTTTGCCTATCGTGCTAAATTTTTGCGGGTAAATTTGGCTACGAATTTCAGCGCGAGTGTGGTAGGCTGAATTTGTCGCAAGAGAAAATTTTGGTCACTGCGGCAAAATTTTACGAGTTATAAAGCGTAGGGGGGCTTGTATCTGCTCCGCCGCGTGAATGCGGGTTTGCTTTAAAATTTTGATTTTACATGGGGTGGGTTGGTTGCACGTCCGGCATCTGCACGGCAAGGTTTATGCCCGCCGTGAGTTTGGGTGTCGCTTATGTGCGGCTCGCGCGGATGTAGCGGGGGTGTGCTGAGCCGGGCGTGGCGATCGAAATTTTAAAATTTGAAGCTCGTGGCACGCTAAATTTAATAGCTCGCAAGCGGCGCGAGCGAGTGTAATTTATGTCAATTTCGTATAAAATTTCATAAATTCCGCAGCTAAATTCTGCGATAAAATTTAGCTATGAAATTCCGATCGCGGAATTTTGGTGGCATAATTTTAATGGCGAAATTCCGCAAAATTTGATGTTAGCAAAGGATGAAATTTGATAGTTGCGATCGATCTTGGGCTTAAACGTATCGGCGTGGCGGCGGCACCGGATGATAAGACGCCGCTTCCGTGCGAGCCGATCCTGCGCAAAAACCGCACCCAAGCCGCGCGCGAGCTAAGCGAACTGCTGCGCGAAAAGGGCGCCAGCGTGCTCGTGCTGGGCGTGCCGCGCGGCGGGGCGAGCGAGGAGGAGATGAGCAGGCGCATACG
>CAUUSU010000155.1:0-4415 GCA_963547835.1 uncultured Campylobacter sp. | reverse complement strand
CGCTGCATCGACGTATGCGACGACGATGCGTTAAATTTTAGTATATTAGGAGTGAAAAAATGAAAAAAATGGTTTTAGGCTTGGCTCTTGCATGCTGTGTGGCGCTCTTTGCCGCGGACAAGACGGCTTCTATAGATGCCGACAGCTTGGGCTTTATAAAAAGCGTGGACGAATCGGCACAAAATAAAAATTCCCTGCCCGATTTCAAATATAGTGAGGACGCTCCGGGCGCCGCTTCGAAGATCGAGCGCAGCTTTGAAAACGCTCCGCCGCTCATACCGCACAGCTTAGAGGGGCTTGTACCGATCACAAAGGATAACAATATGTGCGTAACCTGCCATATGCCCGATGTCGCTAAGGATGTAGGCTCTACCCCGATTCCAAAAAGCCACTTGGTGGACTTTCGCACAGGCGCGGATCTAAACGGCACGCTAGCCGAGCAGCGCTTTAATTGCACGCAGTGCCACGTACCGCAAGCCCAAACCAATCCGCTAGTTAAAAATAATTTCAAAGCCGATTTTAGCAGGTTTAGCGACGCAAATTCCACTTCTAATCTCATAGATACGCTAAATCAAGGCGCCGAGGTTGAGTAGGAGCGCGTGATGAAATTTTTACCACCGCTGCTACTTTGCGCCTGCTTCATCTATGCCGGCAACGGTGTTGCAATACCTAGTGGCGCTGTGGGCATAGATGCGCCTGCAAAGATCAAACACGCTAGCTTCATACTAGAGCTTGACGCAAATGTTGCGGTGCTAAAAAATCTAGACGGCGAAATTTACGCAGGGCTCGATGACGGCAAGCTTTATAAAATCACCATTAGCTCCGCGGAGAATTCCGCGCCAAATTCTGTCACCAGGCAAAATTCCGTCGCAAGCACAAATTCTGATGCGGCGCAGAATTTCAATGCTAAAGCAAGCGTAAATTCCACGGGAAATTCCACCGCAAATTCCGCTGCCGTAAATTCTTTAGAAAATTCCGCGAAGCAGAATTCTGCCGAGAATTCTACGGTATTAAATTCCGCGTCAGACGCAATATCCAAAACGCTAATTTTCGCCCTGCCCTCGTCCAAAAATTACCTAGACGAGCCGATGGGCGCTACCATATTCGACGTCGATAAACTAGGCGAAAAATACGCATTTTTGTATAACGGCGATGCGTTTGAAAAGATGCTGGGCGTGTTTGCAGGCGGCAAGATCACGCACTACAAATTGCCAATTACGGGGATTAAAAACGTCTATTTCTACGACGAAAATACCGTGATTTTGCTAGGTCTTGGTAGCGAAATTTTATACTTCGACCTACCTAGCGGCAAGGTAAGCTTCGAGCAAAAGCTCACCATCGCGTCTTTGGGCGGCAGCGCCTACGACCGCGCTAGCGGGACGCTACTAATCTCGTGCGAAGGCGGTATCGTGTTTTATTTCGACGCGAAAGCGAAAAAGCTTATGAACCAAAAGTCCCTGCACAAGGACGGGATCTACTCCGTGGCGCTGCTTGGCGATCGCATGATGAGCGGCTCGAACGACAAAGAAAGATCGTGCTACTACGAAAACGGCGATTTCGCTAAATTTTATAACGCCCATTTTGCAGTTTTTGCCGTGGCGCTAAGTCCCGAGCTGGGTGCTTTTACCGTTGGTAACGGCGTGCGCGTAATCGATAAAGCAGGCGAGATCGTCCGTAGCATCGAGCTAGATAACGATATCATCAACTATTTGCTTTTCGAAGGAGATTATCTCGTGGGCTCGGGGTATAATAGATATATCTACTTTTGGGGGCTAAAATGAATATTTCAAGCGTCGTAATCTATCTAGGCGCAAATACCGACGTAGCGGCGTTTCGCAAGCAGCTGCAAAGTATCGGCGGCTGCGAGTTTGTAGCGTGCGAGGACGGCAAGGCGGTAGCCACGATTAGTGCGGAGAGCTTCGAGGACGAGATCGCCGCATTTCGCGCGATAGAAGCCATAGAGGGCGTAAGCGAGACGATGATGATCTACTCATACTCCGATCTGGACGCGGATATCGCCGCGGCAAACTCCGACAACGGCGAGCAGATAATGCGCGAGCTGGACGAAAAAGACCCGAGCCAGATCAAATACGGCGGCAAGGTGCGGGTCTAAACCGCCGCCGCAAATTTTAAAATTTAAAATTTTACTATCAAACGCAAATTTTAAAATTTAAAATTTTACCGCTAAATTTAACCGCATAAGCAAGTTTAGAATTTTTGCAGCAAGCCGCTTAATCGCAAGCACATTGCGAATTATGAGCTCGTTAAGCTTGCATTGGATAATATAGCGCAATCTGCCCGAAGGAGTAAGCTTGCGCCTGAAATACCTTTGTATTATAGTTTTTCTGATCTGGCTTTGCATATTTATCGCCTTGCTGCCTACGTATAGAATTTCAGCTATCTTAGAAGCGCTTGATTTTAGCGATAAAAATCTAACGCAAAGAGAGATCGTAGAGTTAAATTTGAAAGATTACCTAAAAAAGCTTCATTACTTAGATAATTATCCGCAAATAGATTTCGGCAAGATGGCGGATATTCACTTAGACAAAAACGGCTATGAGAGAGTAAGATTTTCATGGTGCAACGGCGATAAATATCCAGACGATAGATGCGAATTTTGGAAGCTGGATAAAAGGCTAAATTTTGATTATCTAATGGATCTGGGCTCTAAAATTTGCAAAGACGGCAAGCCTATAAAAAACGCCGAAGAGATTATAGAAAACGACGAGGTTTTAAAACTACGGCTATTTTATCCTTGGGAGCAAAAGCATTTGATTGACGAAGATGGAAATTTTATAGATAATTTTATATATATGAGGTTTGGAGATGGCGCCAACCACTCATTCGACCTATTTACTGATTTTGTATTTATAAGTAAAAATGACATACAATTACCAATTATGTACGAAACAAAAACTAAAAAATTTGACATAATTACTCCAGAAAACAGATGTTATAGGTGGCTTTTAAACTCTATATTTAGGGATGTAGTTTATCAACAAAAAAAGAGCATATACCCGTTTTGCTATAACTATAAAAAGATAATTGATGAAAATATGGATTGCGATAGAGAATATATATTTTCTTTCATTTCAATATACGACAAGGGGAGCAATCTCGATTATGAAACGATATTTTATAATAAAAATTTATACTATGATAAACATGAGACGGACATACTTTTCAATCAATACCAAAATTTAAAGAATCAAAAGAATAAGATAAATTTTAACTCGCAAGGAGAAAGCGACGAAAGTGGGTATTGAGTTGCAGGGCATTGCCTGCTAGAGCTGAAGTTAAAATTCCTTCCTTTATATCCACTGCTTTAAATTTAGACTCTAATCTACAAAATTCCGGCGCGGCGCGCGCGGTGCAGCTAAAAATATCTGCGCTGCCGCATGACGCGACCCAAAATAACCTCGCCGATACTCGCGATCTTTGCTCTAAAATTCGTCAAAAAGCGCGAGCAGCAGCTGAAATTAAAATTCGCCTTTAAATTTAAAAGCTTTGTGCCCGCGCAAGAGCTGCGAACGGACAAAAAACCGCAAGGGCGTGCTGGGCATTGCGTTTTACGGGCGAAATTTTCATAAATTTAAAAGCGCCCAGCGACGCAAGCCCTACTCGAATTCTATCTTTTTTAGATAATCGTATAAATTTAGTACCTCGATAAATAGCGTTAAAATCGCGGGCCCCAGGATCACGCCCCAGAACCCGAACGTGCTGATGCCCGAAAGCATCGAGAAAAAGATCAGCATTTCGTTGATGTTTGCGGGGTTTTCGACCAGGCGCGAGTTGATAAATTTTATCACGAGCGGCCTTACGAAGTTGTCCGCGAGCGTCGAGATCAGTATCACGCAATACGCCATTATAACGATCGCGCCCGAGGTGCTGCCCCCCGCTAGCACGTATAGCGCGGTGGGCACGTAGATGAGCGCACCGCCGACTGCAGGGATGAGCGAGCAGAAGGCGAAAAGCACCCCCATCAGCAGCGCGTCAAAGCCGAAGATCCCCGCGATGATCGAAAACAAAAAGCCCTGCAATACGGCGTTGAAGATGGTCGAGTAAAACACGACGCTCATCGTATTTGCCGTCTCGGAAAAGATATAATCGATCTGCGCGGGCTCGACGGGTAGAATTTTTTTGAAAAAGCGCTTGAAGCTCTCGCCGTAGAGGTAAGCAAAAAAGCAAAACACGACGATGAGCACCATATCGACGATAAATTTCGCGCTGGACTTTCCGACGACCGAGAGATAGGAGATGATCTGCTTCGCTAAGCCCGCGACGTCTAGGTTTGCCAAAAACGAGCGAAACTGCGTATCAAATTTTTCAAAAGGCCCGGGCAGCCTGATGTCTAGGCTCTGAACGTAGCTAAGCGCATCGTTTAGGCGCGCCATATCGAAGCTCGCGGCGTTTTT
>CAUUSU010000154.1:0-4447 GCA_963547835.1 uncultured Campylobacter sp. | reverse complement strand
AGCTTGCCGTCATCGCCTTCGCACCGCTCATCGACGCGCCCAAAGCTACAGAAATGCCCGAAATTTCATCCTCCATCTGGATAAATTTGCCTCCGACCTTAGGTAGCAAGCGACTCATCTCGTGCGCGATCTCGCTGCTCGGCGTGATCGGGTAGCCGCCGAAAAAATTACAGCCGCAATCAATCGCCGCACGCGCAATTAAGGCGTTGCCTGTGGAAATTACCTCTCTCATTATGCGTCCTTGGGTTTCATAAAATTATTGTTTTTGATCTTTTCAGCCATCTCTCTAGCCTGCGAGCTTAGACGAGCGAATTTAAAGCCCTTGGGCGCAACGAAAATCGCAAAATCAGGGCAGTGCAACTCGCACTCCCTACAGCCGATACAGGCACCCTCATCCACCACGTCGATCATCATGCCTTGCACGGCGCCCTCGTCCTGTCTCATCGCGATCGCGCCGCTAGGACAGACGCTTACGCAGATGTTGCACGCCTTACAGCGGCTCTCATCCGTCCAGACGGCGCGCTGGCTCTCATTTTCGCTCATATTTTCTCCTTAATTTATCAAAATCTGCACTAAATCCCGCTTTGCGATTTAAAATTTGAAATTTTACGGCGCAAGCCTGCTTTGATCGCATTAAAGTCCTCTCGTTTTTAAATTTTACAGCGTTTAAATTTTAAAATTTTGTGGCGTTTAAAAATTTTACGCCACGCAGAATTCTGCGCCAAAGTAAAATTTTAATCTATAAAATTTCACAGCGGGCAAAATTGCGCAAATTTTAAAATTCCGCAGCGAATGAAATTTTACGCTACAAAATTCCGCGAGCTTAAATTTCTTGCCAAAGTGAAATTTGATGCTGCAAATTCTATCACAAGAATTCTGCGCTTTAAAATTTTAGCTCTGTAAATTCCGCGTCGCGTCGAATTCGCTTTATTTCCACTAAAACTTTAGCTCCGCTATCCGCTCACGCATCCGTTCAAGCTGCGCGTAAAACTCGCCCGAGTAAGCGAAATTTCTCTCTATCGCGCCCATTTTACCGACGCTTACGAAGCGCCCCAAAGGCACTCCGGATCTATCCGCGACGCAGCAGGCGAGCGTGCCGCAGGTATCAAAAAGGATGTATTTTATGATCTTTACGATGCCCGCAGCGGGCGCCAAATACGCCGACGTGCCCAGCAGCTCGCCGATCTGCGCGCCGGCGCATTTGGTATTTTGCACCGCGCGACCAAAAATTTCATCAGAAATTTCAAATCCCAGCTCATTTTTAAGCGCGATCATCTCTTCGCTATGCGGGCCCACGATCGCGCTTCTCATCGATGAAATTTCCTTGCAGCTCGCTCGCGCGAGTTCAAATTTAAGCCGCGCGCCGTCTAGCTCGCCCGCCATGCCGATGACGCGCTCCTTTGCAAACCCGCTGGCCTGCAGCGCCGCATAGACCATCATATCAAGCGGATTGGTAACGACGACAATAATGGAGCTAGGCGCGTATTTTGCGGCATCTCGCGCGCATTGCGCGACGATGGCGGCGTTTACGCCAAACAGCTCCTCCCTGCTCTGCCCTGCCTTTCTTGCATGCCCCGCCGTGATCACGACGATGCCTGCCTCCGCTATGTCGCCGGGCTCCGTGCTGCCGTTTATGAGCAGGTCGCGCTCGTAAACCGCCGCCGTATGGGCTAGATCGAGTGCCTTGCCGCGCGCGATCCGTTCTACAGCATCCACAAGCGCAATGCTATCTATCTTTTGGCTCAAAGAATCGCTTACGATAAGATCGTTCGCTACCGCTGCGCCGATGTTTCCTGCGCCGAATATCGCTATTTTCATTGTTATCTCCCAAATATCGGCCCGCATTTTTATAACTGCGGGGGTTAAATTTTAAAATTTAAAGACGAAATCTCGTTTTTTAAATTTAATGCCGAAACGGCCTTAAATTTTACCTCTGCGCCTTTACGTTGCGCTCATGCTCGGCTTGCGTGCGCGCAAAATCGTGAAGCCCCGTCTTTTTATTTCGCATAAAATACAGATACTCGCTCTTTGCGGGCGCGAAAACGGCGCGTATCGCATCGCGAGAGACCACGCACACGGGCTCTTTGGGAAGTCCGTCGTTGAGGTAGGTGTTGTA
This sequence comes from uncultured Campylobacter sp., assembly GCA_963547835.1. Lineage (GTDB taxonomy): Bacteria > Campylobacterota > Campylobacteria > Campylobacterales > Campylobacteraceae > Campylobacter_B. The sequence goes on along the minus strand of CAUUSU010000154.1, from coordinate 2,331 downwards.
GTGGCTGGTATCGGTGCGGATGCGCTGCGGAGTGATCTTGACGTGCGAAAACTCGCCGTAATTTAGCGTACCGTCCATCTGAAGGCGCATATTTTTGGCTAAGCGATTGTCGATGACGGAGGCTACGAGCGGCATCTCATCTGTGTTTGCGGCCTCTTTTTGAATGACCGAGGCCTTGATCAGCACCTGCTTCCACGCCGTGGCGTTATAATCGCCGCTAAGTTCGCGCGACAAGTCTTCGTGGAATTTTTGTGCGCTTGAGATGAGGTGGTCGATGATATTTTTTTCGCTTTCGTTTTTGCTAATTTTGTAGGTTTCAGGCACCAGAAAGCCCTCGTAAAACGGCGCCGTGGCGTTGTATTCGCGCTCAAGCTCGCTAAAGCTTAGCCCGCGATCTTTCGCCAGCTGTTTTAAAAACACGATCGTAGTCTCTCCCGGGATCAGCTTGATCTCGTTCATCACGGGCTTTGCGACGCTTAGCTCATATAAAAACTGATATTTGGGCAAATTTTCGCCGCTAAGCTCCAGCTCGCCGGTTTTTGCGCCGCCGTAAAAAGAAAGCAGCCTCGCGTCAAATTTCGTAAATTTTGGATAGCTCTTTGAGAGTTCGGATAAAATTTTCGTTGAGCTACCCTGACCTATCTGCACGGTTGTCGCGTTGCCGACGCGCTCGTGCAGATCAAAGCCCACGGCCAAAAGTAAAATAGCCGCAAGCTCGATACAAATGCACGCCGCTTTGATGAGCTTTATAAAGAATTTCATGCATTCCTTTCAAAATTTAGCTGAAATTATAGGCAAATAAGCCAAAATTTTGAATAAATTTCATATTATAAGCGCAGTTTTTCGGCACGCCCGATTTGGTTTTGGGGCGGAGTTTTTTGATGAGGCGATGATGTTTAGAACTTTGGCTAGATTTTTTTTGTGCATAACCATACTTTTTATAATCTGCGCGGTAGGCCTAAAGCACGGTATTGCGATTTCGCAGCTGGACGTGGGCTTTGCAAAGCTTGAGGGGTTTTATCTCAAGCTAAATAAAGGTCTCGTGCTGCGTATCAAAAATCTTGAAATTACGCAAAATAATACACAAAATTTAGAGCAAAATTCCACCGATCTGCGCACGCAAAGCGAGAAAATTTTGGAATTTAGCAAAAAAATCTCGCTCATCAACTCATTTTTTGAAGAGATCGACGTGCAAAATTTGAAGATCAAGGGCGAAAGTCTAAAGCTAAAATACAAAAGCGACATTTTTTACGCCGACACGCGGTTTTTTAGGCTAAACTCGCAGATCACGCCGAGCGCAAACGGGCTAAACTTCGATCCGATCGAGCTTGAACTAAATGATTTTAATCTCACTCTGCACGGCACGGCGCGAGCAAATTTCAGAGCCGATACGTATGATTTTAACGGTACCTTCGCTTCGCACGAGATCGCAGGCGAGCTGGGCGCTCACAACGTAGGCAGCGTGCTAAATATCGAAATAAACCGCGCCTCGGCATCTAGCCTTAAAAATTTTATGAATGAGCTGGGCGCACTTACGGGGCTAAATCCTCTTGCGAACGAGTGGATTTACGGCAAGGCGGTCGCGCAAAATTACTACATCGAAAATCTGCATGCCAAAGTCGATCTAAAAGATCCGCGACCGATCGCCGAAAACGTTAGCGCTACAGCCTACGCGCAGGATCTTACGATAAAATTTCAACCGCAAATCGAAGCCGTAACAGTGAAAGATGCCAACATCACGCTCAAAAACGATTATTTAAATTTCACGCTGAACGAGCCTAAATTTAAAGGCAAAAGCCTGGAGGGAAGCGGCGTGCGTATCGGCGGGCTATTTGAAGAGAGGCCGATCGTATATCTGGATCTGCGGACTAAAGAGAGCTTGGGCAAGGACCTTGTAGATATTTTGCAAAGCTACGGCATAGACGAGCCCGTATATCCGCTAGGCGGCGGGATCGATGCGCGCGTGCTGATAGACGTAGACGTCGAAAAGGAAAGCGCCAAGGTCGATGCGAACGTGACGCTAAAAGATGCCGATCTGATGATCTCTAAAGCAAAATTTCACTCCAAAGCCGCACGGGTGCATATCACAGAAAAAAAGATCGATATCAAAGACGCGAATCTGCAAAATGAAATTTTTAACGCCACGGCAAGCGGCAGCATCGACATCGCCACGCGCAAGGCCAAATTTAACGGCATAATCCATAGCTTTAATCTTTCCCCGAACGGCAAAGAAATTTTAAAATTTGGCGACGCGCGAGATAATATAAGCCTTGATTTTAGCGGCAAAGCGCCGGTGCTGAGCTCGCAATTTTTAGGCGCGAAGATGAGCTT
>CAUUSU010000153.1:0-4457 GCA_963547835.1 uncultured Campylobacter sp. | reverse complement strand
TTTGCACCGCGCTAACAAGACAGCGCCCGCTGTATGCGAAACACATCGAGCCGTGTACAAAAATTTCAATCTCTAAGCTTGGAATTTTATCCTTGATCTCCACGGCGTCTTTGAGCGTCATCTCCCGCGCCGCGACGATGCGGACTGCGCCCAGCTCCGCCCAAACCTGCGCGTCGAGATAGTTTAGCACGTTGGCTTGGGTGGAGACGTGAATCGGAATCTCAGGCACTACGGCTCGCGCGAGGCTCGCGACGCCCAAAGTGGCGATTAAAACTCCATCCACGCGCAGATCGCGAAGAAATTCCAAATGCCTTTTGATGTTTTCAAGCTGGCCGTTGGTCGCAAAGCCGTTTACGGTCGCATAAAGCTTCTTGCCGCGTTCGTGCGCGTACGCGACGCCTTCTGCAAAGCTTTCCTTACTAAATTCCTTCGCGCTTCGCTGGCGCAGCGAAAATGAGCCGGTGCTTGCATACACGGCGTCCGCGCCATAAGCTAGGGCGATTTTTAGTTTCGTTAAATTTCCAGCAGGAGCTAAGAGTTCGGGTTTTTTCAAATACATTCCTAGTGATTTTTTAAGCGCGATTTTACTACAATTTAGCCAAAATTTTATTTAAGGAGCAGTTGATGCGAGCCGATCTACACAACCACACCTATCTTTGCAACCACGCTAACGGCGAGCCGCGACAGTATTTGGAAGCGGCAATCGCACGAGGCATAGAAATTTTCGGCTTTGCGGATCACGCGCCGATGAACTTCGATCAAAAATACCGAATGAGTTTCGAACAGATGGAGCTTTACGAGCAGATGATTAGGGATCTGCGGGATGAGTTTAGCGAGAGGATCGACGTGCGGCTGGGATACGAGGTCGATTTTATGACGAAACGGGAGCTAATGGATGAGCGGATTTTCGCGCGCGAGGTTGATTATCTCATCGGCTCGGTGCATTTTTTAAACAACTGGGGCTTTGATAACGAGGAATTTTTAGATCAGTGGAGCGGGCGCGAGATAGACGACGTTTATCGCGAATACTTTGCGCTGATCTGCGCGCTGTGCAGAAGCGGCAAATTCGACATTTTAGGGCACATGGATCTGATTAAAATTTTTAAATTTACTCCGAAAAAAGATATTAGAGTTTTGGCTGGCGGCGCGATAAATGCGATCAAAAAAAGCGGCATCGTCGTGGAGCTAAACTCCGCGGGGCTTCGCAAGCCCGCGAATGAAATTTATCCAAGCGACGCGCTTTTGGCTATGCTAGCGGATGCGGACGTGCCGATCACGCTTAGCTCGGACGCGCACTCGGTAGCTCAAGTAGCGCTAAACTACGATAAAATTTACGCCAAAGCGCGCGAGTTCGGCTACGAGCGGATCGCCGTTTTCAAAAATCGCGAGCGGCAGTTCGTAAGTCTGGCGTAAATTTACGGCGGCCGCTCTCTGCTAAATTTAAAAGGCGTGGACGGCGAGAAATTTTAAAAATCGCGGCGCGCAAAACGGCGCAGATAAAGTCGAATTTCAACTAAATAATGTTAAAATCCGCCGTTAAATTTAGCCCGAATACGGGCGGAAAAAAGGAAAAAATATGGGAAAATTTGTTAATGACGTGAAGGAATTTTTTAAATTTTGCGATGAAAACGAGGTCGAGTTCGTGGATTTTAGATTTACCGATCTAAAAGGTACCTGGCACCACGTCGCTTACAACTACAAGCGCTTGCCGAAGGACTTCGCCGACGGAATTCCATTTGACGCGAGCTCGGTAGCGGCGTGGCAGCCGATCGATAAATCCGATATGATGCTAAAGCCCGACGTAGCAACGGCATTTTTGGATCCATTTACCGCGGACGTTACGATCATCGTCATCTGCGACGTTTATGATATCTACAAAAACGAGCTTTACGAAAAATGCCCGCGCTCGATCGCTAAAAAAGCCGAGCAGTTTCTGCAAACTACGGGCCTTGGAGATACCTGCTACTTCGGGCCGGAGAATGAGTTTTTCGTTTTCGACGACGTAAAGATCATCGACGATATGAACTGCGCGATGTTTAAGGTAGATACCGAAGAGGGGCATTGGAACAGCGGCAAAAACTACAAAGACGGCTTTAATAGCGGCCACCGCCCGGGCGTAAAGGGCGGCTACTTCCCCGTCCAGCCCGTCGATTCGATGGTCGATCTACGCGCCGAGATGCTAAAAGTGCTAGAGCAGATCGGGCTTGAGACCTTCATCTGTCACCACGAAGTAGCGCAAGGACAAGGCGAGATCGGCGTCAAATACGGAACTCTCGTCGAGGCCGCCGACAACGTGCAAAAATACAAATACGTCGTAAAGATGGTCGCGCACCTAAACGGCAAGACCGCGACCTTTATGCCAAAGCCGCTCTACGGCGATAACGGCAGCGGAATGCACGTGCACCAATCGATCTGGAAAAAGGGCAAAAATACCTTCTATAAAAAGGGCAACTATGCAAATTTAAGCGACGCGGCAAGATGGTATATCGGCGGCGTGCTAAAGCATGCGCGCAGCGTCGCGGCGTTTACGAACCCGAGCACCAACAGCTACAAGCGCCTGATACCCGGCTTTGAGGCGCCGTCCATTCTAACTTATTCAAGCCAAAACCGCTCCGCTTCGATCCGCATCCCTTACGGCAGCGGCGAGCACTCGGTGCGCGCGGAGATGCGCTTCCCCGATAGCACCGCATGCCCGTATTTGGCATTTGCGGCGATGCTGATGGCGGGAATCGACGGTATCAAAAACAAAACCGAGCCGGTCGGGCCGATGGATGAGAATTTATTCAAACTGCACCTTGACGAAATCCGCGAGCGCGGCATCGAGCAGCTTCCGCACACGCTTCGCGGCAGCCTAGAGGCGGTGATCCGCGATAATGAGTATCTGCGCCCGATAATGAGCGAGCTTTTTATCGAGACCTATCAGCATTTTAAATTTGAAACTCAGGTTTGGCCTTACGAGGCGCGCCCTACGCCGTTTGAGTTTGCGACGAATTATTCGTGCTAAGGCTAAATTTTATGCCGCGCCGCCCGGTTTTTGCGATGCGGTGCGGCATAGAGCCTTGGAATTTTAAAATTTCGCCGCGCGCGAGCTTTTAAAATTCCGTTGCGCAAACTGTGAACTTAGAAACCGTCCGTGAAGCTTCAACTCTTTTACCGCAAACGTGAAATTTTATACTTTCTGCTCATTTTGCTTGGAATTTTATCGCTAAACTTAGGTCTAAAATTTTATGAATTCAGAGAATTCCGCGAGAAAAACTACGCCTTTTACGACGCGCAAATTTTAAACGCCTACGTCAAAACAAATGATCGCGGCCGCACCTACACGGTGCTAAAGCTCAAAACGGCGGATTTCACCCTCTACACGACCACTGGGCTCGGGCGGGAATTTCACCGCTTCGCGCGCGTAAATATCGGCATCGTAACCAAAAACGTAAAATTTTTAGATTTTTTAAAGCAGCGCTTTTACGCGCCAAGCTTTAAAATCGGAGACGAGCTTGCGCCTTCCGGGGCAAAATGGCGCGCGATAAGCTTCGTTCGCGCTCAACACGAAGATGAGATGACGGCGGATCTTTACTCTGCACTGTATTTTGCGACCGAAATTTCAAAACCGCTGCGCGCTAGCGTAACGAACTGGGGCATAGCGCACATCATCTCGATCAGCGGCTTTCATCTGGGCATCATCTTTAGCACGGTCTTTCTCTTGGTGATGCCGATATATCGCTATTTTCAGGATCGCTACTTTCCGTACCGCAGCGCGAGGCGCGATCTTAGCGTCTTTGTGATCGTGCTGATGAGCGGATATCTCTTCGTGCTTGACTTTACGCCGAGCTTTCTGCGCTCGCTTGCGATGTGCTGCGTGGGATTTTACCTAGCGATGCGAAATTTCTACGTACTTAAATTTACGAACCTTTTTCTCACCGTCGCGCTTCTGCTTGCGTTTTTCCCGCACCTGGCCTTTTCGATCGGATTTTATTTCTCCTGCCTCGGCGTGCTGTATATTTTCCTCTACCTGCACCATTTCGCGCCTAAATTTAAGCTCTGGCAAAACGTCATACTTTTCAACTTCTACGTTTGGCTAAGCATGAACGCGGCGGTCTATTATTTCTTCCCGACCGCTTCGCTGCAGCAGCTTAGCGTCATGCCGCTGGGATACGTGTTTGTAATCTTTTATCCGCTAAGCATATTTTTGCATCTATTCGGGCTCGGCGGCGCGCTCGATACGCCGCTGCTTGCGTTTTTAAACTTTGCTCTGCCGAGCTTTCAGGCGCAAATTCCGCCGCTTCTTTTCGCGCTTGCAAACATCTGCGCGCTTGCTGCGATAAAGCTTCGCTACGCAGCGCTTGGCTGTGCAATAATCGGAATTTCGCCGATATTTTTTATAACGTAGCGCGCGAAAATTCCAGCGGGAATTTTATCCGTTGGAATTTTATGCTAAAATCGCGCTTCAAATCTCACAA
>CAUUSU010000152.1:0-4502 GCA_963547835.1 uncultured Campylobacter sp. | reverse complement strand
TTCAGGCGCGCATCGAGGTTGAAGATCTCTCTGATCTCGCCGTTTAGGCTCACCTCGCCGATGAAGACGCTCTCTTTGCTGATCGGGCGGTTTTTGAAGCTGCTTACGATCGCCGCGACGACGGCTAGATCGCACGCCGTTTCGGTGATCTTTACGCCGCCGCTTACGTTTACGAAGACGTCGTATCCGCCAAGCCCAATTTCAAGCTTGCGATCAAGCAACGCCAGAAGCATATCGAGGCGGTTTTTATCAAAGCCCGTAGCGCTGCGCTTCGGGTAGCCGCTCTCGCACACGAGCGCTTGGATCTCCACGACGAGTGCGCGCGTACCCTCCATCGTGATCGTGATCGCCGAGCCGCTTACCGCCTTGCCGCGCGTGAAAAATTTACTCGCGACGTCCTTTGCGCTTACGAGCCCGTGCGGCCCCATCTCGAAAATCCCCACCTCGCTCGTAGCCCCGAAGCGGTTTTTAAAACCGCGCAAAATTCTAAGCTGCTTGCTCGCATCGCCCTCGAAATACAGCACCACGTCCACCATATGCTCTAGTATGCGCGGACCTGCGATCGAGCCCTCTTTGGTGATGTGGCCGATGATGAAGATCGAAATCCCGCGCGCTTTGGCAAGTCGCATCAGCTCGAACGTGATCTCGCGCACCTGCGTGATCGAGCCGGGCGCGGAGGGGGCTTTGTCGCTAAAAAGCGTCTGGATACTGTCGATGACGATAAATTTATAATCCCTGCGCTCCACCTCTTCAAGCACGGCGCCCAGATTTATCTCGGTGAGCAAAAACAGCTGCTCGCTTATCGCGCCAAGTCGCTGCGCGCGCATTTTGATCTGGCTGGCGCTCTCTTCGCCACTTACGTAAAGCACGGCGCGGCCGCCGCTTGCTAAATTTGCCGCGATCTTAAGCAGCAGCGTGGATTTTCCGATACCGGGGCTGCCGCCGATTAGCACGAGCGAGCCCTCCACGACGCCGCCTCCGAGGACTAAATTTAGCTCGCTATCCTTGGTGTCGATGCGCGAAATTTGCTCGATTTCTATCTCGCTGATCGCTTTGGCGCTTGCGGACGAGGTGCGGGCAAGCTCGCCTTCGATCTCTTTTAGCGCTTTGATCTGAGCGGGCTTGAGCTCGACGAAGCTATCGAATGCGCCGCAGTCCGGGCATCTGCCGAGCCATCTGCTTTGCTGATTGCCGCAGTGCTGGCACTCAAAAATCGTGGTTTTAATCTTCGCCATCTTTATCCCTCGCTCATTTTGTCTAAATTTAGCCTTGAATTTCGCGAAATTATACTTAAAATTTTTAAAATTTTAACCGTCCCGCGCGCCGCTTGCGAGATCAAAAATCACGGAACAAAGGATTTGCGGCTAAATTTAGGCTAAATTTAAATATGTTTTAAACATTTATAACTATAATACAAACTTCACTTTATTTAAAGAAGGTTTAAGATGAAGGGCAAGCTTAGTAGAAGCCAGTTTTTGACGATATCGCTTACGCTATTTGCGATGTTTTTCGGTGCGGGAAATTTTATTTTTCCGCCGGGTCTAGGTAAGGATTCCGGACATAATTTTTATATCGCGATAATGTTTTTTTGCGCTACGGCGGTGCTTCTACCGGTACTCGGCGTCGCGGGCATCGCGCGCGCCAAGGGGCTTCAGAGCCTGGTACGCCGCATAGATCCCGTGTTTGCGATCGTTTTTACCGCGCTTTTGTATCTTACTATCGGGCCGCTTTTTGCGATACCGCGCGCGGCAAATATGCCTTTTGATATCGCGATTAAGCCTTTTATTGCGGAAGATCGCCTTCAAATTTGGCTATTTGTTTATTCTGCGGCATATTTTGCGCTGAACTATTACATCTGTATGAACCCTTCAAAGCTCGTCGATCTGCTAGGAAAATACCTTACGCCGATACTTTTAGCGCTTATTTTGCTACTTTTCGGCGCGGGATTTTTATTTCCGATCGGAAGCTTCGTCGCCCCTAGCGGAGAGTATGTCGATCACGCCGCAGCAAAAGGCTTCGTAGAGGGCTATCAGACGATGGACGCGCTTGCTTCGCTGGCATTCGGAATCATCGTAATTAACGCCATTAAAGCAACCGGCGTGAGCGACGAAAAGCACCTTGTAACCTCTACGATAAAAGCAGGAATGATGTCGGGCGTCATACTGATGACGATATATTTTATGCTGGGCTATCTGGGCGCGACCTCCGCAGAGCTTTTCAAAGATACGCCGAATATCAACGGAGCGGAGCTTTTGTCGCGAGTAAGCGATCATTATTTCGGAAGAATTGGCGTCGTGATCCTGGGTAGTGCGTTTTTCCTAGCCTGCATCACCACGACGTTAGGGCTTATAAGCTCGGCTAGCGAATACTTCGAGGAGCTTACGAAAGGCAAGATCAAATATAAAACCTGGGCGATCGCTTGGTGCGTGATCGGCTTTGGAGTTGCAAATTTCGGCCTTACGACCATCATCAAAGGCTCCATCCCTGTGCTCGTCGCCATCTATCCGATCTCGATCATGCTGATAATCCTCTCGCTGATTAATCCATGGATCGATTCGAGCAAGTTGATTTACCGCGCCTGCGTCTATGTTTGCGTCGTCGAGGGCGTCATAAACGGACTTGATATTTTGGGGATTTCGGTACCGCTTGTTACGTTTATCGTAAAGAAAATGCCGTTTTACGACTCGATGCTCGGTTGGATCGTGCCTAGCACCTTGACTTTCGCCGTGACCTACGTGCTGCATCTGATCTTTGAAAAAAGAGACGATAGTTTTTAAATTTAAGAGCTATTTTAAAATTTAGCCGGGCTCTACGGGGCTCGGCACGCTTTTAAATTTTAATTCGTCGCCGAATTTAATCTCACATATTTTTCCATAGAATTTCGACATATAAAATAAACTGCCTTCAAAATTTAACCTAAATTTACGCTAAAATTATCAAAATAAAATCGTAAAAGGAAATAAGATGGATAAACGGGACGAAGCGCTAAGCTTGGCGCGAGATTTTGAGCGCGACGGCTTTAGGGTACCCGGTTTATACGAGCGGTTTTGGCAGCTGCAAGGCTACGAGACGGCGTATTTTACGCTAGCAGACGGTCTACTGCGCGGGCAGCAAGAGGGCGGCACGCTGCTAAAGGACGCTATGGGCTATGTGGGCGAGGAGGATTTTAAAGCTTTGATCGCTACGGCGGTTGAAATTTTACGCGAAGAGGCGGCAGAGGGTCGCGAAACGCAGCAGGACGAAAGCGCGGCACAGACGGGAGAGAATGCACGCTCGGCGCGGGCGGACGAAAACGCAAGCAAAAATGCGCGGCAACGCGGCAGAGATGAAAAGAGCGCGCGCTGGAAAAACGCCGAAGAGGTCATCGCTGCGGCGAGTCTTGAGTTCGCGCTGTTTTTGCACCCGTATCTGGGCGAGCTTTTTAAATTGCAGCCGAACGAGAGCGCGTATTACGCGGAGTATCCGTGGCGCGGGCTTAGTTACGAGAGCTCGCAAATCTGGCGTGAGAAGCTTGCGGATCCGCAGACGAGCAAAGATGAGCGGCAAAAAATTTTTAGCTGCCTACTTCAGACCCGCGATCTGCGAAATGTAAAATTTGCCTGCGAGTTCGCGCTTGCAGAGGATTTTTTCGATCGTCCGTGCGACTTGGTTGAGTATATCGGCTACTGGCTGGAGGCCGTGGGATTTACTTTTGAGCGATCTAAATTTGACGCAGACGGCGAAGCTCAAGCGGCAGCGGATGAAATTTTAAAAACGGATACGCTCAAACACGGCAACGCCAAACAAGCCCAAACGAGCGAAAATTTTAAAGCGGATACGACCGAATGTACCGCTAAATTTAACGCAAACGAAGCCGACTCCGATAAATCACAAAAAGCGCCGAACGATGAAATTTGCTTTGGCGGCGAGAAATTCAGGCTCAAAAGATACTGCGGGCAGCGCGTGTATCACATAATCTTTCCGCGCGGCTACTTCGGCGCGCCCTATGCGCCGCATCTGGCAAAGTACCATCCGACCTGGCGGTTTGAGGGCGGCGAGGCAGGCTATAAGCTCGGCGGGGTATTGGATGAGGCGGACGGCGATGCGCAAAACCCGCTATTTCATCTTATCACGCTTGATCCGCTACCTCGTGACTTGCCCGTGCGATCGCTGCCGCACCTAATCCTGGCCGCTCACGTTAGAGAGATAAACGAAGGCGAGATAGTCTTTTACGAGCACGACGCGCAGGGTGTGCCGCGACGTATCGGAAATAGGACGCAGGTCGAATACGTGCAGGACGAGCCTATAAAGGAGTGCGAAGTAGTACTTGCGCCCACGGCCGCGCGCTGGGCGACTCAGGACTGGGGGATGTCAAACAGCAGGCAAAACCTCGCGCGCATCGGCGGCGAGCCTTCGTGGATACAGGGCGCCTTGGTGCCGACGTGCCCGATATGCGGCGAAAAGATGGAGTTTTTGATGCAGCTTGACAGCGAGCTTCCAAGCTGCGAGCAAGGCGGCGAGGT
>CAUUSU010000151.1:0-4528 GCA_963547835.1 uncultured Campylobacter sp. | reverse complement strand
GCTGCGACGCCGTCAAAATCGAAGGCGGCGCGCATATGGCAGATACCGTGGCGCTACTTAATCGAAACGGTATCGCCGTGATGAGCCACATTGGGCTAAAGCCGCAGTTTTCGCGCTTTATGGGCGGCTACAAGGTAAGCGGACGCGGCGAAGAGGGCGCGCGCGAGGTCTTAAGCGACGCCAGAGCGCTTGCCGAGGCGGGCGCGGTGCTGCTGCTGGTGGAGGGCACGATCTGCTCGGTTGCAAATCAAGTAGCGCTCGGCACCGACGTGCCCATCATCGGCATCGGCGCGGGCGCGGGCGTGGACGGACAGGTGCTCGTGTGGAGCGATATGTGCGGGTTTTTCACGGAGTTTCGGCCAAAATTCGTTAAGCGCTATTTAGACGGCGCCGAGCTGGTAAAAGGTGCGGTGCGCGAATACGCGCGCGAAGTCAAAGAGGGGGGCTTTCCGAGCGAGGAGTTTGAATATAAGCAATAGCGGGATTTGGGCTAAATTTTAAAATTTACGCGCCGAAATTCTGGCAATAAAACTACGCTTGTCTTAAATTAACGCTTCGTTTTCGCGTCGCAGGCTATGTAACGGCTCGCGCCGCTTGAAATTTATTCGGCGCGAGCGATTGCGAGCGCTTTACCTAGTGCGAGAGATCGCAGGCGCTTTGGGCGAATACTCTGCGCGGTATTTTATACGGGGGCGCCGTGCGAGAGTTTGCGTGCTTCTGCATGCGAGCGCTATTTCTTTCGCCGACTGCAACGCACGAACGCTTTTCATGAACGCTTTCGCGCCCGCAGCTCTAAAATATGCTACGAGCGCTAAATTTTACGCACGCAGCCGTAGAATTCTGGCATAAGTCAGCCGTCAGACCTAAGCGGCTAATAAAATTTAAGGAGAAAATTTGGCTAAAGCTTTAAAAATCATCATAGCCGTAGTTCTGGGCTTGCTCTTTTGCGTAAAGGTGCTGCCGATTTTGGCGGCATTTTTCGCGTTTAATTCTTTCTTTGATAAAGATGATATGGAACTGGATAAAGCCCCGCTGATGCAAAACTACGAGCAAAATCGCGAGAAATTCCTAGATCTGTTAGCTTTTGCAGGTCGCAACTTCCCTAAAAATTTGCGCGTTACGATCCAGAGCACTTATAGCGATGAGTATATTTGGATCGATATAGACGGCAACGAGACGAAATTTTATTCAAATTTTAGAGACAATGCGCCGAGCATAGGCGAGGGGTTGAAGCTCATCGGCTGGGACAAAAAGACGTTTGGGCAGCTAAAATCAAAGCTCGCGGCGATAAACGCTAGAACCATCGTGCTAAATAGAAGCGGTGATAGCGGGGTGCCTTGGGCGGAGATCACCTACCGATACGTGGAGCACTTCACCGATAGCTATCAGTTTTATGCCCCTGATAGCCCGAAGCTTGCCAAGCTGCACGCCAAGGGCTGCTCGAAAAAATTTGAAAGCGACGGCGTAGTATTTTTATTCGAAAGCACAACATCCGGCTCATATAGAGCGTTCTGTAGCAGCGATAATAATAAGAGCGTTTTGATCGAAGAGCATGATTTGTAGAACTAGGCTCGCGCAGGAAAAATTTAGCGCTTAATTTGGTGCGCGATCGATAAGGCGTCGCGAGATCGCGAGGCTAAATTTAATCGCACGAGCCCGCGTTGAGCTTAGCGGCAGATTTTATAATTCACGCTAAATTCTAAGTCGTCTTTAAAAATGAAATTTCACGCGAAATTTTACTTAGCCGCGCAAACGCGCAAGGTAGAATTCTGCATAAAATTCTACGTAGAATTTCTTGTGAAATTTTAACTGACTATGCGAGATGGAATTTTAGCCGGCTGCGTACCGCAGAGCTGGAAGCGCAGAAATTAAACCCTCATTGCCGCAAAAACAAAATCCGCATCAAAGCTCTACGAGATAAAATTTTGCCCCAAAATTTCGCTGCAAAATTCCAGCGCCAAATTTCACGTCGTAAAAACTCTGCGCGTATTTTTCAAACAACCAAATTTTACCACTAAATTCTACACACTCAAATTTCGCACCGCTTGCTCCGCAATCACCGCTCGCGAACGCCTAAAGCCTTAAATTCTACATACTAAATTCCGCGCCGTAAAATTTAGCACAGTTAGCGACTCGCGCGCTGTTTGGGAGCCGCTACGACAAAATTTCACACTTAAGGCATAAAGAGTGCGACGGCATGAGCGTAGTCTTAAACCGCCACGCTAAAATTCCGCAGTCTTTCGCGACGGGTGCTCTGCTTTTTAGCCCCAGCCCTAAGCGCGTACCGTAAAATTCTGCGCGGCAAATTTTATCTCGCCCGCAAAGATCCGTCCCTTTAAAATTGTCAAAATTTAGCCATTTTTCGCTACACTTGCTAAAATTTTAAAAACGATTAAAGAGAGATTATGGACAGAATTGTAGAGATCGAAAAGATGCAGCTCGATGAGAGCGTGGAGAGCTCGCTGCGCCCGTCGAGCTTCGAGGATTACGTGGGGCAAGAGAAGATCAAATCAAACCTCGCTATCGCGATCGCCGCGGCGAAAAAGCGCGCCGACGTGCTCGATCACGTGCTTTTCTACGGGCCGCCCGGGCTCGGCAAAACCACGCTAGCGCACATCATCGCCGCTCAGATGGGCGCCGCTATCAAGGTCACCGCTGCGCCGATGATCGAAAAGGCGGGCGATCTGGCGGCGATTTTAACGAACCTGCAAAGCGGCGACGTGCTTTTCATCGACGAGATACACCGCCTAAGCCCCGCGATCGAGGAGGTGCTGTATTCGGCGATGGAGGACTTCCGCCTCGACATCATCATCGGCTCGGGTCCTGCCGCGCAGACCATCAAGATCGACATTCCGCACTTCACGCTCATCGGCGCCACGACGCGCGCGGGCATGATCTCGGCGCCGCTGCGGGATCGCTTCGGCATGCAGTTTCGCTTGCAGTTTTACACGCACGCCGAGCTTGCGCGGATAGTGCAGATCGCTTCTGTTAAACTCGGAAAAGAGAGCGCGGCAGACGCCAGCGCCGAGATCGCGCGTCGCTCCCGCGGTACTCCGCGTATCGCGCTACGGCTACTGCGACGCATACGCGATTTTGCTGAGGTGCGCGACGAGGGCGCTATCTCGCACGATCGCGCGCGCGAAGGGCTTGAAGCGCTGGGCGTGGACGAGCAGGGCTTTGACGAGATGGATATAAAATATTTGGAAATTTTATTTGACGCCAAGCGCCGTGCCTTGGGGCTTAGCACGATCGCGGCGGCGCTTAGCGAGGATGAGGGCACGATCGAGGACGTCATCGAGCCCTATCTGCTCGCCAACGGCTACATCGAAAAGACCGCCAAAGGCCGCATCGCAACCGATAAGGCGCGCGAGGCGCTCGGTCGCGTGCTAAAGACCGCGGAGAGAAATCTGTTTGAGGAGTGATCTGCGGATTTAAAATTTAATCGGGCTCGGCGGGTGCCTAAAATATATTTCTATCGGCCGCTTTCCCTTTGGTTTAAATTTATACGGGTTTTGCGGGCCTCTTGCGGTGTGTTTACGTCGTGCGTCGCCTATGGGTTATTTGCTAGGCGGGTGCTTGAGCGTACACTTTGTCGCTAGCCTGCTACCTTTAGTCTTTTAAATTTTACTTCGAAATTTTAATAAACATACCCGCTGCGCCGTTGCGCGCCGTATGTGCGAGAACGCCGCTCGTAAATTTTATGAAATTTCAAAATTTAATCGAAATCTGATAAAAAAATTTATAAAATACGTCATCAAATTTCAAAAGGATAAAATTTTGCCGACGCCAAAAGACAACGCCGCAAGCCGCAATAAAAACCGGGCTGAAAACGTGGCTCAAAATAACGCCGAGAATAACGCTAAAAGCGAGGCTCAAAATTTCATCGAAAATCAGACCGCAAATAATGAGGGGGGCAAAATCGAAGCTGATACTGAAAGCGGAGCTCAAGCTGTCGTCAAAAACAAAGTCAAAACCGCCGCCGAAAATCAAAGCGAAAGCGGAGCCGAAACGGGTAAAGCCGCCGGGGCAAATACCGGCGCCGATAAAGCGGACGCGGCTGCGCTAGACGCCGTGGAAGGCAAGACTAAAACCGCTGCCGAAAATCAAAGCAAAAACCGGATCGAAACTGACAAAGCCTCGTCTGCTGGTGCTTCCGCGCTAGGCGACGCCGCGGCTTCGGGGGCTTCTGCGGGTATGAAAGCAGGCCTTGCCAAGGCTAGCGGACGCGCGAAGACGAGCAAGATATTTTTTATCGGCGCGACTTTGCTGATGTTTTGCTGCGTGATCTATCTGTTCTCGCCGTTTTTGATGGTGATCGCAATCGGCGTGCTGATGGCGGTGGCGACCTCGGGTCTGCACGCTAAAGTAACGAAGCTGTGCCGCGGCAGGCGCACGCTAGCCTCGGTGTTTAGTCTGTTTTTGCTCTGCGCGCTTTTTTTTGTGCCCTTCATCTACGCAGTGATCGAGATCGCCAAAAACGCCGCGAGCTTCGATATGGCGCGCCTAAACGATGCGCTTAGCTACGTTC
>CAUUSU010000150.1:0-4577 GCA_963547835.1 uncultured Campylobacter sp. | reverse complement strand
TGTAGTAAGGATTTGTGAAATCGATCGCCTTTTTGCGAGCCGGCGTCGCGCTCATACCCGAGGCGATCATATCGATCTTGCCGCTTTTAATCGCAGGGATCAGCCCGTCAAAGCTCATATTTAAAATTTCATATTTAACCCCCGCGCGCTTGGCAAGCTCGGCTACCAGATCCATATCAAAGCCGGTAACCTTCGAGTTTTCATCCACGAACTCAAACGGCGGATACTCGGCGTTTGTACCTACGATGAGCGTATCTTTGGTGATGTCTTTAGCGACTAGCGAACCGCAAAGCAAAGCGCTCGCAACTAAAAATCTCATAAATTTTTTCATTTCCCTCTCCTTTAGTGGTTTAAAATTTTATTTAAAAATTCTTTCAATCTCGGATTTTGCGGATTTTCAAATACGTTTTTAGGCGTATCATCCACAGCGATCTTGCCGTCCTCCATAAAAAAAATCCTATTTGCGACATTGCGTGCAAAGCCCATCTCATGCGTTACCACAAGCATCGTAATGCCCTCTTTGGCGACCTCTTTCATTATGCTTAAGACCTCGCCGATCATCTCTGGATCTAATGCCGAGGTGGGCTCGTCGAATAAAATCACATCCGGATTTACCGCCAAACTTCTAGCGATTGCGATGCGTTGCTTTTGCCCGCCGCTAAGCTTATGCGGATAAGTATAGGCCTTATCACTAAGGCCGACTTTTTGCAGCAGCTCCTCTGCTTTTGCGTAGGCTTGTTCTTTGGTATAGATCCCCGCTTTTATGGGCGCTAGAGTTAAATTTTCCAGCACGTTTTTATTTGCAAAGAGGTTGAAATGCTGAAACACCATACTAACTTTGCGGCGAATTTTATTAATATCGGTGTGCTTGTCGGTAATATCCTCGCCGTCTATTTTAATAGTGCCGCCGCTTGGAATTTCAAGCAGATTTAAGCAGCGCAAAAAGGTTGATTTACCGCCGCCGCTTGGACCGATGATAGCTACGATATCGCCTTTATTTATGGTCTTTGAAATTCCTTTTAGCACCGATAAATTGCCGTAGGATTTGGTTAAATTTGATATTTCAATCATTGCGGTTTAGCCTACTTTCTAGCATTTTTACTAAAAACGAGAAAAATTTCACGCTTGCATAGTAAAGCACTGCGGCAAAAAGTATCGGCTGGACGGTATAAAGCGCCGCCTGCATGCTTTTTGAAAAAAACGTAAGATCGGTAATTGCGACCAAACCCACGACCGAGGTTTCTTTAAAAAGGCTTATAAATTCATTCGCAAGCGCGGGCAGGATGTTTTTTATCGCCTGCGGAAAGACGATCTCTTTCATCGCTGTGCCGTAGCCTAGACCCATCGCACGCGCAGCTTCCATCTGGCCGCGATCGACGCTATTTATACCGCTGCGCACGATCTCCGCGACGTAGGCGGAGCTATTAAGCCCTAGCGCAAAGATCGCAGCTGCGATATTATTGCTCCACGTAGCAAAGATAATAAACACGAACACCATAAGCTGGATAACGATTGGAGTTCCGCGGATGATATCTACGTATTCGTCGATAATGAAGCTTAAAAATTTATTGTTTAGAAATTTTAAAAATGCCAGCATAAATCCTAATGCGATACCGATCACAATGCCGCCGGAGGTCAAAATAAGAGTGATGCCGTAACTTTTGGCGTATGAAATTTTTTGCGCTTCGCTCAGTTCGGGATAGGTGAAATAAAGCCCCACGGCGATTACAGTCAAAACAAATACGACCTTTAAAATTTTCTCGTTCAACCAAGGCGCCTTTTTCTTAAAATTTAAACGGTAAGAATACTAAAATTTCGTTAAAATCTGGCTAAATTCCGAAAGTAAAATTTTATTTGAAATAGAGTAAAATTAGCTTTTTTAAAAGGAGGCAACGATGAGCTTTTGGACCTATTGCGCAATCGCGATATATTTCGGCGCGCTTATTTTTATAGGTAGGTATTATTATGACAAGAATGCTAGCTTAAGCGAGTATCTGCTCGATAACCGCCGCCTGGGCCCATTCGTAACGGCACTTAGCGCGGGCGCTAGCGATATGAGTGGCTGGATGCTTTTGGGAGTGCCGGGCGCGATGTTTGCGACGGGGATTTGCAATATCTGGATTGCCCTAGGACTTTGCGTGGGCGCGTGGTGCAACTATAAATTTCTTGCAAAAAGGCTTAGAATTTACACCGAGGTAGCAAGCGACAGCGTCACGATCCCTGATTTTTTAGAAAACCGCTTCAAAGACCATACCAAGACGCTTCGCATCATCTCCGGGCTTTTGATCATCATATTTTTTACGCTCTATGTTAGCAGCGGCATCATCGCTGGTGGCAAGACATTTGAGAGCTTTTTCGGGCTAAGCTTTACATACGGCGCGATCGCTACGATCTTAATCGTCGTGTTTTATACCTTTTTCGGCGGATTTAAGGCCGTCGCGATTACAGACGCGTTTCAAGGGGCGCTGATGTTTGCGGTGCTTATTTTGATCCCTCTGTTTTCTTACCGCGCGCTGCAGATCCCTGCAGACAGCTCCTTTTTAGCGCAGGTGCGGCTATACGGCACGAGCCATCTAGATCTATTTTACAATCAAAGCTTCTTGGGCGTTTTGGGCTTGCTTGCTTGGGGGCTCGGATACTTCGGGCAGCCGCACATCATCGTGCGCTTTATGGCGATTAGAAGCTCGCGCGAGCTTGATAGCGCGCGCCGCATCGGAATTTCGTGGATGGTGCTAGGTCTTGCGGGCGCGATGCTCAGCGGTCTGATCGGCTTTGTGTATTTTTCGCAAAAAGGTCTTAGCATAGACGACCCAGAAAAAATTTTCCTAGAGCTCGGTAAAATTTTCTTTCACCCATTCATCCTAGGCGTCATAATCTCTGCGGTGCTAGCAGCGATTATGAGCACTATCTCAAGCCAGCTTTTGGTAAGCGCGAGCGCGGTTACGAAGGATTTTATCTTCGCGTTTTATAAAAAAGAGGTAAGCGAGCGCACGCAGACGCTAAGCAGCCGCATCGCCGTCGTGATCATCGCCGCGCTCGCCGCGATCTTGGCGTTCGGCTCAAATGATACGGTGCTAAACGTCGTCGGAAACGCTTGGGCGGGATTTGGCGCGAGCTTTGGAGCGGTGCTGCTTTTCAGCCTGTATTCTAAAAAAATGAGCGCGCTCTCTGCTTTGGTGGGTATGCTCGTAGGCGGTATCGCGGTCATTTGCTGGATCTTATCGGGGCTTTCGGCGGTCGTTTATGAGCTGCTGCCGGGCTTTTGCTTTTCGGCGCTTGCGATACTGCTCGTAAATCGCTACAACTCCGTGCTCGATAAGATGGCGGATGAGCCTAATGCCACGCAAATTTCGCAGGAATTTGAAAAGATGAAAGAGCAGAGTTTGGGAAGTAAAAATGGCTAACGTAAAGTGCCCGCACTGCGGCTCGCAGATTGATATAGACGAGGCGCTACAGCGCGATATCAAGGCTAAATTTGAAGATGAAATTTTGCAGCAGAAGCGAAAGTGGCAGCAGCAGCAAAACGAAGCCACGCTTAAATTTGAAGCCGAGATCGCCGCTAAGCGCGAGGAGTACGCGAAGCATCTGGCGCAGCTGCAAGCGAAGGAAAACGCATTCGAGCAGCGCGTAAAAGTGGCGACCGATTCCGCGCTAAACAGCGAGCGGGAGAAAATTTTAGCGCTCGCAAAATCTCAGATCGAGAGCGAAAACGCGGCGAAATTTGAAATTTTACAAAAGGAGCTGCAAGAAAAATCGCAAAGAATTTCCGAGCTAAATTTAATAAAGGCCGAGATGGAGGCGCAAAAGCGTAAATTTAGCGAGCTTGAGGCCGAGAATAAAGCCAAATCCGAGATCGAGCTAACCAACCGCATGAATATGGAGCGAGAGCGGCTTTCGAAACAAATTTCGCAGGAAAACGAGCTGAAATTCCGCCAAAAAGATGAGCAGATCCAAAGCTTAATCGGCCAAATAAACGAGCTTAAGCGCCGCTCGGAAGTAGGCTCGCAGCAGCTTCAGGGCGAGGTACAGGAGCTTGCGCTGCAGGAGTATCTGCGGCTAAATTTTCCTTTGGACGAGATAGATGAGGTCAAAAAGGGCGCGCGCGGCGCGGACTGCGTGCAGATGGTTCATACGAGGGAGTTTGCGGGCTGCGGTAAAATTTTATACGAGAGCAAGCGCACGAAAAGCTTCGAGCCCAAATGGATCGACAAACTCAAAGACGATATGATAGGCGAGGGCGCGCAGATCGGCGTTATCGTAACCGAGCAGATGCCGCCTCACAGCCCTAGGCTGCACCAAGCTCCGAGCGATGCTAGCATCTGGATCTGCTCGTTTGAGGAATTTAAGGGGCTTTGCGCCGTTTTGCGCGAACATGTCGTGGCGCTTGCGTTTGCCAAGAGATCGGGTCAAAATCAGGACAGCAAAACGGCGATGCTCTACGACTATCTGACCTCGCCCGAGTTTGCCAACCAGATAAAGACGATCGTCTCGGCATTCGTCGGCATGCAAGAGAGCTTAAATAAGGAGCGCAACGCGATGGAGCGCATCTGGAAACAGCGCGAAAAACAGATCGCCCG
>CAUUSU010000149.1:0-4584 GCA_963547835.1 uncultured Campylobacter sp. | reverse complement strand
CGCGGCTGCCCGTAAGCCAAAACGGAAGCCAGTTTTCAAACGGCAGGTAGCGAGAGTTCGGCGTGAGCGCACGCGCCGCATCAAAACCCGTCTGCGTGGTCGTGCTAAGCGCGACGCTCTCAAATTTAGAAATTAGCGGCGCAAGAGCGTTTACTTCGCCCAGGCTGCAAGCGTGAAAGTGCACCGCAGCGGGGCTAAATTTGGGGTTTTTGTATAGAAAAAATCGCGCCTTCAGGCTCGTGCGGTATTTTTTTTTAAAGCTTAGGATAAAAATAAAAGGCGTAGCGACGAGCCACGCCAAAAACGCCAAGGCGGTGTAGATCACTCGGCTTCTTTATATAAAATTCTGCCGCAATACGGGCAGGTTACGATGTCGTCGCTTTTGATGACTGCGGAATAGGTCTTGTCGCTTATGCGCATAAAGCAGCCGTAGCAGGCCTGTTTGCGCACCGGCGAGACCGCCGTATTGCCCGCCCATTTGCGGATTTTTTCGTAGAATGAGACGGTTTTTGGATTCATCGCCTGCATTAGCTTGTCGCGCTTGGCGTAGATCGCGCCGCGAGCGACTTCGACCTCGCCCATTTCGGCGCTTACCTGCTCTTGCAAGCTTTTTAGCTCGGCTTCAAACGCCTCTTGCTTTTCGCTCTGCTCTTTTACGAGCGCTTCCTTTGCGGCTACGATCTTTTCTAGCCTTTCGATCTCCTCGTTTGTGGCTTCGAGCTGCTCTTTTGCGATGTCCTCTTCGACGCTAAGGGCCTTGATCTCCTTTTCGGTTTTTGCCGCGCCGCTCTTTTTGCCCGTGCTTTTTAGCTTGGACGAAAAGGCGCTAAGCTGCGCGTTTGCTTGTAAAATTTGAGATTTTAGCTCGGCGATCTCTGCATTTAGAGTTTCGATCTGTTCCTTTGCGCCTGAAATTTCGCCGCTTTTTTTGCCCAGCTTCTCCTGCGCGGCCTCGATTTTAGGCTTAAATCCGTCCAGCTGCTTATCGAATTCGCAAAGCTCTACCAATTGGCTTAAATATTTGTTCATCTTTTTCCTTTAATAATACGTAAATGGATTTTTCTGCTCGCTTATTATAACTTCAATTTCGCTTTTTTGCAAGAAAGGTGCGAGCGCGCGCCCAAAATAGCGCTCACTTTCAAAATGATTTATATCGATCAAACTCACGCCGTTTTCTAAATTTTGAAGCGCGGCGTGATATTTTATGTCGCCCGTAATGAAGCAGTCCACGCCCAAGTTTTGATTTAGTTCGCTTCCGCTACCGGTACAAAGCGCGATATTTTGGATGAAATCTTTCGTCTTTACGGCGCGCAGATGCTCGATGCCAAGCTTGCGCTTTATCTGTGCGCACAGCTGCTCAAAGCTCAAATCCGCGCGCATGAAAACCAAAAATTCCCGCTCATCCGTAATTTCAAATTTTAAAATTTCGCGCGCTACGAACCCGTTTAAAACGTGCTTGTCAAAGTTCGTATGCATCGCGATAAGCGAGATATTTTTGCGGATCATCTCATAGATCAAATTTGCAGGATACAGCCGCGGATCAAGCGATTTTAGCGGGCTGAAAATCAGCGGGTGGTGTACCACGAAAAGCGAGCCCGCCTCCGCTTCGCGCACCAGCTCGCTAGTAACGTCGAGGCTTAGATAGATTTTTGAAATTTCATCATCCAAGTTTCCAAGCAAAGGCCTGCTATTATCCCACGCCTCTGCGTCGCAAAAGGGCGCAGCGGCGTTTAAAATTTCATAAATTTCGCCCGTTTTCATAAATCCTACTTTACGCTTTCATCCGCTTTGTCTGCGGCGTTTTTCTTGCCGTGGGCGTTTTTTAAATTTGCGCTCGCGGAGGAAGAGGGCGCCGAAACAGCCCCTTTAACGCCGCACTTCTCGCTCTTTTCCCTCTCATTTGCCGCACTGCCGTCTTTGCCGCCTTTTTTATCGCTGCACGCCGCGGCGTCCAGCTCGGCGACATATTTTTGCGGATCTGCATAGCAAAGCGCGCAGTTTTTGGCAAGATCGCGGATCTTTAAAATATAATCCTGCCTCTGCGTGACCGAGATCGCTCCGCGCGCGTCAAGGACGTTGAACGTGTGCGCCGCGAGCATGCAGTAGTCATACGCAGGAAGCGCCAGGCCGTGCTTTAGGATGCTTTTGCACTCGCCGAAGCAGTTTTCAAACTGACTAAAAAGCATCGCGGCGTCCGCAAGCTCGAAGTTGTATTTGCTAAACTCGAACTCGCCCCTTTTATGCACGTCGCCGTAGGTTACTAGCCCCACCTTGTCGTCCCAGACGATATCGTAAACATCGTCTTTGTTTTGCAGATACATCGCCAAGCGCTCAAGCCCATAGGTGATCTCGCCGCTAATTAGCTCGCACGTGATGCCGCCTACCTGCTGAAAATAGGTAAACTGCGTCACCTCCATGCCGTCTAGCCAAACCTCCCAGCCAAGCCCCCAGGCCCCTAGCGTCGGACTCTCCCAGTTGTCTTCTACGAAGCGAATATCGTGGCTTTTAAGATCCAGCCCCAGCTTTTCTAGGCTTTTTAGATAGAGCTCTTGGATATTATCGGGGCTCGGCTTTAAGATCACCTGAAACTGATAATACGCGCCCAAGCGGTTTGGGTTTTCGCCGTAGCGCCCGTCTGTGGGGCGACGCGAGGGTGCTACGTATGCCGCCCGCCAAGGTTTGCTTCCAAGGCTACGCAAAAAGGTAGCCTGATGATAGGTGCCTGCGCCCGCAGGCATATCGTAGGGCTGAACGAGCAAGCAGCCCTGCTCGTGCCAGTAGTTTTGAAGCGTCAAAATAATCTGTGAAAACGTCATTTTTATCCTTTTATCGATATGTAAATTTAAATTTTATCTTCCGAGTGCTTTTCAAAGTCCGTTTGAAAAGCGCTTTGCAGCTTCGAGCTTTCAAAAAATTTCCAAATTTCAGCCCAGTATTCGCCAGCTCTCGTAGGCTCGTTCGTAAAATCAAAAACCGCGTAATCGCCCGCTTCAATACATAATTTTTCGCCGGTTTCATCGCGCTCATTTTTGCGGCACTGATTTGCGGATTCGCAAGCTTCGTCGTGGCTTTCTTTATGGTACTGTTCCTTCGAGCAATTGCCTATTAGCATGGAGTATTCGCCCTTTGCGCCGTTTTCATAGTCGTAATACGCAGCATAAATTTCACTTTTCTCGGCGCTGCTTCTGCTAGCGTTAAATTTTAAAAACTCGCCCCACAAATTTGCGATCACCCCTCGCCCGCTCGTCTCATCTGCGTTATTCGTGCGAGTCTTTAAGCCGCAAATTTCAAAGCTCTCGCGCAATTTTAAAATTTTCATAGATTAATCTTCAAGCAGCACTTCGATCTGCTCGGAGTCCTTTTTCAGCGCCTCCGCCTTTGCGGCGCGATCCACCTTTAGCTTCGAGCTTAGCACCTCGTCGTTTAGAGCTAAAATTTGCACCGCCAGATACGCCGCGTTTTTCGCTCCCGCCTTGCCGATCGCAAGCGTCGCGACGGGGATGCCCGCAGGCATCTGCACGGTCGAATACAGCGCATCTACGCCGCTAAGTGCGCTACCGCCGAGCGGAACGCCTAGCACCGGCTTGGTCGTATTCGCAGCGACCGCGCCCGCAAGATGCGCCGCCATGCCCGCCGCGCAGATGAAAACCTGCGCGCCCTTCTTCTCGGCATCCGCGACGTATTTAGCCGTACGAGCGGGACTTCGGTGCGCCGAAGATACGATCATCTCGTACGCCGCGCCGAATTCGTTTAAAATTTTAGCCGCCTCGTAAACGACCTCGTAATCGCTCTTTGAGCCCATTATTATAGAAACAAATTTCATTCTATCTCCTTTCTTAAAAAGCAAAACTCCGCGAGTTTCGCAGGCAGCTTAATCTCATTTAGATTGCCGCTGTGAATCTCGCTAAATTCCTTACCGCTGCGGCTTTGCAGCCTCTTAAATTTTAAATACGGCTTGCCGCTAAGCTCAAAAATTTCGCCGATCTCATTATCGCAAGGGCAAATTTTAAAGCCGCGCGGAGCGAAAATTTCATACGAAACGCCTGGCAAAATTTTATCTTTGACGCTTATAAACTCGCCGTCCTGTGAGATCGCGCAGACCTGATGCGTGCCAAGCTCGATGCTGCGGTCTAAATTTTGCGTATCCTCTCGCTCGTACGGGCGCTTTATCAAATATCCGTCGCTAAAGCCGCGGTTTTTAAGCGTCGCGATCTCGCGCTCGTAAACGCCGGCCTCAAATTTATCGCTCGCGGCATCGTCGATCGCCGCGCGGTAGGCATTTGTAGCGCATGCGACGTAGTATTCGCTCTTGGTGCGCCCTTCGATTTTGAAGCTATCGATCGCGCCCGTTTGCATGATCTTTTGCACGTGCGAAATGAGGCTAAGATCCTTCGCGTTCATTACGAAAGTCCCCTCCCCTTCACGCTCTTGCAAGCGGAAAAGCGCGCTGGTTTCGGGGTTTTTCGCGTAAAGCTCATAGTTAAATCTGCAGTCGTTCGCGCAGCTTCCGCGGTTGCTGAAGCGCCCGCTTTGCACCGCGCTAACAAGACAGCGCCCGCTGTATGCGAAACACATCGAGCCGTG
>CAUUSU010000148.1:0-4585 GCA_963547835.1 uncultured Campylobacter sp. | reverse complement strand
TTATTCTCGTGCTCGTATTGCTTGATCTGCTTTGTAGATTCTATACCGTCCATAACAGGCATCGAAATATCCATAAATATGAGATCATAGTCGTTATTGGCTTTTCTGGCTTCCAGCGCCAAAAGTCCGTTTTCGACTATCGTCAAATTCATATTAAAGCTATTTAACGTATGCTTCATAAGCTTTTGATTGATCTCATTATCCTCCGCAATAAGGATTTTGGCGTTATATTTTCTATTGACCAAAGGTACATTTTCGTCGGCAGGATTTCGCTCTACCGGCACTTCAACCTCTTCTTCGACTTCGACATCCTCTTCGACCATAATGGTTTCTTCCTGCTGCTCGTCTTCGTATACGGTGACGGGCACCTCGACCATCTCCTCTTCCTCAGGTTGTGGGATAACTACCGGTTCAACTTTTACGCTAACAGGCTCGATCTCCGGCTCTTCGACATGAACGTTTTGAGTAGCAGGCTCTGTCTTTGGAATAGACACCGACTCCGGCTCAATACTTGGCTCTTCGGCAGGAATATTTTGAGCTGCCGGTTCTACTACTGGCGTTACCGGTTCAGACTCGATATTTGAAACCTCTTCAAGTTTTGGCTCTATAGGTTTTAGTTCAGGCTCAATTGCTATCGGCTCTGGCTCAACAGCGATAGGTTCTGGCTCAATTATCTTTTTAGTTGGAATTTCAGGTTCTGAAAGTTTAACATTTGAAATTTCATCTTCATGAGCAGAAACACTTGAAGTATCGGGCTTCGAAACTTTAGTGATAGGAATTTCAGGCTCGGTTTTAACTGCTACAGGAATTTCTTCTTCTACGCTTGGAATTTCAACCTTTTTAACAGGCTCTTGCGCTTTGACGCTCGGTTTGATATCCGAAAGATCAATATCTATATCAGGAATTTCAATCTCAGCCTTAGACATCTCAACCTTAGCCTTTGGAATTTCTAATTTTGCAGGCTCAGCCTTTACTTGTTCTTCCTCTTTCTTAATCTTAGGAAGCTCTATTTCGATATCAGAAATATCAATGCTAGGAGTTTCGGCTTTAGGAGCCTGGGTCTGCGTCGTATGTGTTTTGAGCCCCACAAAATCATCAGGGATTTCCAAAGATATAGGCTCATCGATATCGGTCTGGGCATCCTTTGTGCTTGAAGGCTCTACCTTTGGCTTTTCTGCGCGCGGGATTACTATTTCAGGAATATCAATATCGATCTTTGGCGATTCAGGCTCTGTCTTTTCAATCTTAATATCACTCATAGGCTCGATATCTATAGGCTTAATGACCGGCTCTTCTACTTTAGGAGCTTCTTTTTTGAGCTCTTGAGCAATACTAGGCTTACTAACAGCCTCCTCTTTATGCACAGAATGAGCCTCAGCATCATGCGTACGCCTTCTGCTTTGCAAGATAGCGCGTAGCTCGTCTGCCGACGAAGTAGTAGCATGTCGTAATTCATCAAGCTTATTGATGATAGGCCTTTCTTTTACTACCGGCTCTTCCATAATCATTTCATCAGCGACGATAGGCTTTTCTACCTCAGCATCCAGCTTAATCTCATGCGTCTGTGGAGCAAAATCCGATCTGCTTAGAGCAATTCCGGATTTTGAAATTTTATCTAGCGTCTTAACGAATTTAGTTAAGTTAAAAGGCTCTGTAAGGGTAAAAATTTTAGAATTTGAAATACTAATACTTTGAAGCTCTTTTGGCTTAAGAGTTAAGATCGTAGGCATACTCAATATATCGCTAACCTCGCCGTAATTCTTAAATCTAGTGATAAGAGCGTCATATTTGTTATTATTTTGCGCTGAGCGGAACTGCGCATTCGTATTAAATATCGAAATTTTACCGCCTAGCTTGCTGATATAATTTTTAACGATATCATTATACATCGTATCGGCGCTATCAGCTAAAAGCGCAAAATTTAGCCCTTTGATACTTTCAAATACTGCGTCCGCATCGGTCTTTTGAGTCTCTTTAAAAGCAAGGGTGAAGTAAAATCTAGTACCCTTTCCTACGGTAGATTTGACCTGAAGCTTACCGCCCATCATCGCTACGTATTTAGACGAAATCGTAAGTCCAAGACCTGTTCCACCATATTTGCGTGTGATCGTAGAGTCAGCCTGAGAGAAAGCGTTAAATACATTTGCGAGCTTGTCTTCAGAAATTCCAATGCCGGTATCTTCTACGCTAAACGTTACGATCGCCTCTCCTGGGGCTTTGCTAGGCTCCCTTAAAATTTCAACCACGATAGTGCCATGCTCAGGCGTAAATTTGACAGCATTTGACATGAGGTTGATAAGAACCTCTTTGATCTTCGTAATATCTCCGTATAGGTGGTGTACAAGTGTAGGATCGATGTAGAGCAGGATGTCGATATTCTTTTCGGCAGCCTTGGCAACGTAAATTTCAACCGCGCTTTCGAAATCTTGAATAGGGTTAAATAAGATATCCTCAAGCTCGACCTTATTACTTTCGATCTTGGAGACATCCAAAATGTTATTAATGATCGTTAGAAGGTTCTCGGACGATTTTTCGATGGTATCAACGTAATCGCGCTTCTCCTCATCCAAATCGGTATTTTTAAGAAGCTCCGTAAAGCCGATGATGCCGTTAAGCGGCGTCCTGATCTCATGCGACATATTGGCCAAAAAGATCGATTTTGCCTTGTTGGCATCCTCCGCAGCGCCTTTTTGATACGCAATCAGATCGAGCGCATCCTCGATAAGCGAATACGCCTTGTTAACACCCTCACTAGTCCTAACGTCGATATGCTCGTGCTGGTTCGTCAAATCGCCGATTCGGCTAAGCACGTTGCCGAGGTCGGTAACGTTCTGTCTTAAACGTCTTGTAATACCCAAGGCAAAAACGACCAAAATAGCCGCTAAAACCCATATGCCAAGAGCAATAAATAGGTTTCTTAGTCTTTGCGCTAAGTAAGTATCGGCATGCGCTGCAAGCTCAGCATTGATCTTTTCAGAAATTTCGCTTAGTTTTTTATATTTAAGTGTAGTAGAAGCAAACCACTCTTGAAAAGGCACGCTATAGTGTCCCTCATCCGCTTCTTGCTGCAATGTGGCTGAAATTTTAGCAGTTTCTCTTAATGCGTTTTGAAATTCCTCTCCGTCTAGAATTTTTAAAATCGCGGCTCTAGCATCAGATTCCGGCAAGAAGTAATAATTAGGAAGCGAACTAGATAGGTTGAAGCTAGCCCAAGTCCTTAGCTGCGCCTGATTCATCGCCTTGCTGCCGATGATGTATTCGATAATATAGTCACGCTCCGATGCGGTGGCGTCCATCGCCTCATAAGTATTAAGCAACGAAACCGTCCAAACGGTGATATTTGAGCTTACAAGACCCTCTCTTAGCACTCGTTGGATTGTTTTTACATCATCGTCGAATTTTTGAAAATATGAACTGAAAAGCTCACCGAAGCTTTTGCTTTGAGCATCGACATCCCTTCTTACCTGCGGAAGTTTGTCTAATAAACCGTCTATATCGGTCTCGGCAGCCAAAAGCTCGTCATTACCGGTGCCGTAAGCGAAAATATCAAAAATAGTCTTTTTTACGACATTTTCACTGGTATTTTTGCTTTCTTTATACTTTGCAAGCGCATCGTCGGTTTTTTTGCGTTGACCCGATAGAAGGGTTCCCATACCAGGATTTCCCTCGCTACCCAAAAACGCCGAAGTGATACCGCGCTCTTTATCTACCTGCTCTACTAACGCCGCGAGATTGCTGTTTTTAGCAATCTGCTGCTGCAAAATTCCCACTCTGGCGTAATCCTGCAAAGAGATAAACAAGAAATATGATGCAAACGCGAAAATCAAAAGTAACGGGATACCGCTAACAAGTCTCAAAGCACTTGTAGTATTTAAATTCATACAAAATCCTTCAAAGCGCAGCTTACGCGACGTTAAATTTTATTCAACCGGAGAAACGAAGTCGCTTCCGTCACGCTAGGCGGAGACGATTTAGCCGTCCTGCAAAGTTAATGGGTGATTTTACTAAACAAATCTTTAAATATAGCTTTTTGCGTTAGGTTTTTGTTAATGATTGTTTAAAATTTTTTCGGCGGTTTGAATATTAGTAAGTGATCTGATCTCCTCGAAGCTCGCCGCATAAATGCTCTCAAAATCGCCGTAAAAGTCCAAAAGCTTCTTCAAGCTTCCTTTGCTAACGCCCAAGCTCAGCAGCTTTGAGCTTTGTAGATCGAGCTTGCGTTTGCTCTTTTGGTGAAACGAGATCGCAAAGCGATGCGCCTCATCTCGCAGACACTGAAAAAACTGAAGTTTCTTATCGTCCGTTGGCAGCGAAAAAATTCCACTTTTCGTGCAAATTTTATCCTTTGCAGCTCCCTTTGCGCGGTGGGCTTTGGCGTCGATCTTTTCTTTAGAGATAGCGATTATATCGACGTTTGCTCCGACGCTTGAGATTATATCCTCTGCTAAGCTTAACAGAGCCGTTCCGCCGTCGATGAGCCACAGATCGGGCGCTGCAAGCTCGTCAAATTTAAGCGCGCGGCTAGTTAGGTACTCGCGCATCTGATCGTAGTCGTTATTTGAGCTAAGGTGCTTGTGGCGGTAGT
>CAUUSU010000147.1:0-4590 GCA_963547835.1 uncultured Campylobacter sp. | reverse complement strand
CAGTTCCAAAATGCGTCCTTGGATAGGAGTTTGGAGTTTTTGATCGTTACGTTTCTACAGCCGTCAAAGCAGTAATCCCCGAAGAGCGATAGATTTTCGATGCTTAAACCTTCGCAATCAAGCCCGAAATACGCGCCCTTTGCGGTGACGTTTTTTAGCGTGACGTCGCTGCAGTGCCACAAGGTCTCCTGCGCGTCGTGAAATTCTACGTTTTGCAACGCGGCGTCTTTTACGCGGCGAAGCCCCTTAGGCGCGCCGTAGAGGCAGTCTTTTAGCACCACGCCGCGGCTATACCAGATCCCTGCGCGCGCGATCTCGTCGAAGAAGCAGTCCTGTGCGCGGATATTTTCGGCGTACCAAAACGGATATTTCCACTCAAATTTACAGTTTTGCGCGACGATATTTGCGCTGTGCTTTAGCGGCGACTCGCCCTCGCCGAAGACGGAATTTTCGATCCGCAGATCCTTTGCGCCGAACAGCGCGCGCTCGCCGCTAAAGTGCTTTTGTCTTAATATTTGCATGGCTTTCCTTAGATTTAAAATTTGCTTCAGATTATACAAGGAATTTTAAAATTCCGCGTAGCTTGGGCGTATGAAACGCAAGCGAATTTTAAAAATTTTAAAATTTAAAGGCGGCGAGGGGCTAAATTTAATGTGCCGCGGTAGCGGTTACGAAACACATACGGCGAATGCGCGGCAAATAGCCGCGCGCCTATAAGTCAATGGCGTGCTTGCAAAATGCTCATAAGCGCGTCAGGTAGCCACGGCTGGCCGCGTATTTACGCAGGCATCTGTATCTGCTCGCGACGCGTGTCGCTCGAAAGATACATAAAATTTATCGCGAGCGGCGCTTTAAAATTTGTAAAATTTTCTACAATCAACGGGCAAGTTCCTCTAAAGCGTCATGTCTGAAAAAAGCGTAAATTTTACCCCGCGCATAAACGGGATGCGTCTAATGCTCGTGGTGATGTAAGTGCGCGTCTTCGCCGCGGTCTCGATCTGTAGCGCGCTTTCGCAGATCAAAATACACAAAAAGCCCGCTAGGTTCGCCATCCTCGTAAATTTCAAGTTTGTAGCGCATTACGGCGTGCGTGCACACTGCAACATCAAGCGTCGCTTCATAACCGTCTGCACTGCGCTTTAGCGGGAATTCCGCATTGCCCATATTCATACTCACGCCTGAAATTTTAACGCTCGGATTTTTCAGCTCACGCGAAATTCCGCTTATTTTTAGCTCGTTTGCTCCCGCTTCGATCGGATGGCGCGCCACGCTAAAGAGCGCCTTCTGCCCGCCCGCGTTAGTCTCGCAGTCCTGTGCGGCTAGATTGCAATCCAGACGCGTTCTTATGTCCTTAAATAATGCATCGCTCTCATCCGCGCCAAATCCTAAAGTAGCGGCGACAATCAAGCTAAAACGTAGAGCCTTTATCATTATGATCCTTTGTAAATGAAATTTGTGCGCAATTTTAGCAGAAAATTCCGCGCCTATTAAAATATTTATTAAAATTTTAGCTAAAATAACGATATCTTTTACGAAAGGATGAAAAATGGCTGATTTTTTAATCAAAGACGCCAAAGACGGCTGCAAATTCGATCTACTCTATGACGGACACGTGCTATGTACCTCCGAGGTTTACACGAGCAAGACTGCTTGCAAAAACGGCATCGAAAGCGTAGCAAAAAACGCCGCGCTAAATAAGATCGAGGATCAAATCGCGGGCGGAGAAAAGCTAAACAATCCAAAATTTGAGCTTTACACCGATAAAGCAGGTAAGGTTCGCTTTCGCCTAACGGCCAGCAACGGACAGATCATCGCCGTTAGTAAAGATTTTGAAGCCAAAGCGGACGCTCTAAAAGTAATAGAGCTTATTGTAAAACAGGCCCCGAAAGCCAAGATCAAGGAGGCATAAATGGACATAAACGGACTTGTAAATATGGTCTCTGCGCTCAAAAGCGACGATAAAAATTTAAGAGAATTTCAAAGCGGTCCGGTCGCTTTTATCGAAAAATTTCTAGGCGTGGACCTGCCCGACGATCGGATAAATGCGATAATCGCGGGCATCAGTTCAAATTTTTTAAGCAAAAACGAAAGCGGCGGATCTAGCTCGCTAGGCTCGATGCTGGGCGGACTTTTGGGCGGCGGCGAGGAGGTACAAGCAAACGCCGTCGATAGCAAAGGTGTGGATTTTAGCGCGCTGATCGGCAAAATCGCAAGCGCCAAGCTCGACCTAAACGGCGACGGCAAAATCGATATCAACGACGCAAGTAGCTTTTTGGGCGATCTTTTAGGAGGAGGCGCAAACGGCGAAAATAAGGGGTTAAGCTTAGGCAGCCTGCTAAAAACGTTTAAAATTTAAACGAGCTAAATTTCAAACGCAGGCTGGATTTTGCGCGACGATGTTTAAATTTACGGCGCGCTATTTTAATCCGTGCCTGCGCCGCTACGGCGCTTGCGTGAAAGGTTAAATTTATGCTACGTTGCGCACAAAAACCTCGCGCTTAAATAAGGCGGGCTCAAATTTAAAGAAAAGTTATTTAAAATTTAAGCTCGTTTGCCTTTGCAACGTTTTGTTTATGGCACCTTGACGGAGCGCTCCGCTCGATCCTCTTTAAATCCTCGCTTCAAGATGAAACAATCTCAAATGCCGCTTAAATTTTATCTTTGTCCTTCAAGCGTCCGCTTTAAATTTAATCGCTCTTTGGCTCGGTTTCATTTCGCTACCCATTCAAATTCCCGCGCAGCGCGTCAAAGCATATAGTCAAATTTCATCAAAATTTTAAAAACGGCTATAAATTAAGCGCGAAAGAGTTCGCCTAAAAAGGATATATTTTATTTCTATTTACTGTTTAGGTAGTATAATCGTTCTTGTCCGACAAGATAAAACCTCCTTTTTGTATGAAGCCCGAGTTTAAAAGCTCGGGCTTTTTTTATGCCCGAAATTCTGCTATAATCCCGCCAAAAACTGCAAGGAAATTTTATGCTTTCACATATCGACGAAAACAATATGCCGCGCATGGTAGATGTCGGCGCTAAGGATGATAGCGAGCGTGTAGCCACCGCTAGCGGCATCATCCGCATGAGCGCGGAGGCATTTGCCGCCGTCAAGCAAAACACGGCCAAAAAAGGCCCCGTGCTTCAAACCGCCGTCGTTGCCGCGATAATGGGTGCTAAAAAGACGAGCGAACTAATACCTATGACTCATCCGCTTACGATTACTTCGATTAAAACCGATATCGAAGAGCTTACGAGCGAGTGCGCGTTTAAGCTTTTCGTAACTGTGAAAATCACCGGCAAAACGGGCGTCGAGATGGAGGCGCTAACGGGCGTGAGCGTGGGGCTGCTGACGATTTACGATATGCTAAAAGCGATAGATAAATCGATGCAGATCACCGACGTCGTGTTGCAGCGCAAAGAGGGGGGCAAGAGTGGCGTGTATATTAGGGGCTGAAAAGCCGAAAATCGACTATCCGCTCTTTTGGGAATATAAAATCATCCTGGACGCAAGCACCCAAAAGCGCGAGCAGATCGATGAAATTTTAAAGGGCGAAAATTACAAAATAGACTTTTCGCGCTTTTCAAACGGCGGCAAATATATGAGCTTCAACGTAAGCGTCTTCGTAAATAGCGATACGCACAGAAATGAAATTTTCGAGCGCTTAAAAGCCCACTTTAAATATGTATTGTGACAGGAGATGAAATGAAAGAAGCAATAATCAAAAAATTCGGCGCCGATCTCGCGCAAATTTCACAAGCCGAGCTAGCCTCTTATGTGCAAGAGCTCGCCTTGCAAGAAGCCACGAAGGCTTTGTGTGAGCTTGACGACGAGAGTAAAAGCGCCAAAAGCGCGCAATTAATCCTAGACTTCGCAGCCGAGTTAAAAGACGCGGGCGCGCTTAGCGATGAGACGGCAGAAGCCCTACTTAACGGCGTTAAAAAGGCGTTGTGCGACGAGGACGAGCAGGGGCTTTACAAGCTCATCTACGACTACGACGATCTGCGCAAAAAGATCGCTTGTAAGCAAAAGGCGATTAAAACCCTTGTTTTGCGCAGCTATGATGATCTGGATACCGCGCTGCAAAATGCAAGCGAAGCAGAGCTAAAAGAGCGCATAGGCTCGGCACTACAGCGAGCGATCGCGAGCAAACTTCCGCTTGCGGACGTGCTAAAAGAAGCAAGCGAACTAGCCTTCATAAGCGTGCTCGAAAGCGGAACCGACATCGAGGATACCGCGCACGAAACGGCGAAAAACATCGCATTTTCGGCTATCGGCGACGGAGAATTTACGAAATTCCGCACTAAAGAAATTTCAAAAATCATCATAAATCGCGCGATTTTCGTCGCAAATGAGAGCAAAAATACGGCCTCTGCGCTGATTAGAGGCGCGATTTTAGGCTGCTACGACGGCATAAACAAAGCCGCCGAGAGATACCGCGACGAGCTAAGTTTCTCGCCAGCAAGCGACGCACAGAGCCTAGAGAACGAAAGGCTTCAAATTTCGCAGATGAGCGAGCTATTTAGCGCGGTGCTAAGCGACGCGGTCGCAAGCTCGGAGGAGCCCGCTAAAAGCGAGATCGCCAAGATCGCCGATGA
>CAUUSU010000146.1:0-4596 GCA_963547835.1 uncultured Campylobacter sp. | reverse complement strand
GTTTAAATTTAAGCCCGCATTTTAACCAAAGTTTTGTGAATTTAAAATGAATGCTTGTCGTATCGCTTCATCGCGCTTTGCGCTTCGCGATCGGCTTCCTTGCGCTTTAGCGATTCGCGCTTGTCGTGCAGATTTTTGCCACTAGCCAAAGCGATACGCGCCTTTACGCGGTTTTTATCATTGAGATACAGCGACAAAACCACGATGGTAAGGCCCTCTTTGCTAACCGCGCCTAAAAGCTTATCGATCTGCTTTCGGTGCATTAAAAGCTTTCGCGCAGCCCCTTCGTCTGGACGAAAGTGGGCGTTTGTGCTTTCAAGATAGCTGATATGGGCATTTAGCAAAAACAGCTCGCCGCGGATCACGCGACAAAAGCTATCTTTGAGATTGCCCCTGCCCGCGCGCAGAGCTTTGACCTCGCTACCCTTTAGCACGATGCCTGCTTCAAAGCTTTCAAGTATCGTAAAATCGTGAAATGCCTTGCGATTTTTACTCAGTTCTTTCATCTTTTTCCTTCTAAATTTAGTCCTAAGCTTAGCCCGTTTTTGCTTAAATTTAAAAGCGGGCGAGCGAATTTTAAATTTTATCTTTAAATTTAGCTTTTAAATTTTAACTGCGCGCCTTGGAATTCTTATTTTAAGAAAAACACGCTGCTGCCGCTGCCGCTTAGAAACATATCGCGATACTTGCTCATCTGCGGATATAGCTTTATGCATGGCGCGAAAAGATCATTTAGCCGGGGGCTGTCGTATCGCGCCAGCAGCTGCTCGCTGCTTAAACGCAACATCTCTTGCGCCTGCGCGGCGTTTATATTTTGCATAAAGCTTGCGCGAAACTCATTATAAACCGCGCCGGTAGAGCAAAAGATCGCGGGCGTTAAAATTTCGATCGCGGGCAGTCGGTCCTCGAAAGGCTCGATGATCTCGCCGATACCGCGCACGTTTGCGGCCTCAAGCCCGCTAACAAAAAACGCGACGTCTGCGCCGATATTTTGCGCGATCGCTATAAGCCGCTCGCGCGAAATTTTTAAATTTAATTCCTCGTTCGCAAGCCGCAAAAATGCCGCCGCATCGCTACTGCCGCCCCCAAGACCAGCACCGATCGGAATTCGCTTTTTAAGCACGATCTTGTGCGAGCCGAAAAACTCCGCAAGCTCGCGCGCAAAGCCCGCCTGCTCAAGCGCCGCCTTGGCTTTTAAAATTATATTATCCGAGATCTGTGCGGCGCCGCATTCAAGCGCAAAGCCGCTCGCGCGCTCGAAGCTTATCTCATCAAACAGCTCCCTGCGCAGCACGAAGCGCGAGGCGATCTCGTGGTAGTTGCCGCGCGTGCCGACGACTTTTAAAAAAACATTGATCTTTGCATAGGCCTTCAAAATTTTTACTCCTTCTGCGCCTTGGCGCGCTTGCGTCAAATTTAACCCTCGGCAAGCCCATCTGGCGCGATTAAAATTCCGATCCGTGCGCGAGTTAAATTTCAGCCTGCGGCACGCCCTGTCCAGTGCAATCAAAATTTAAAACCACGCACCGTGAAGCGCGCCCCGCGAAATTTAACCCGCGATCGCGGCGCTCGATACGTAAATTTTATAAAGCGCGGAAATTCAGATCCGCAACGCGCGCAGCTAAATTTCAACCCGCGGCGCAAATCTATCTTAACGATTAGAATTCCGAGCTAGCAAAATTCTAGCCGCGCCGCTGCACGCCGCACTAGGTCATAAATTTAGTTTAGCGGTATGCCGCCCGCTGCAAAATCAAACCCGTAGGCGCAGACTACGCACCGTCGCGAGCTAGAATTTCATTCGACACAGGCCGCTTGCTGCGCCGCAATAAGCCCCGACCTGCGCGCTTTGTAAATCGCGAAATTTTAATCTCGCGGCGCGTCGTCATCGCGCACCAAAAAGTAAATCAAAACGCCGCTTCGCCGCGTTTAAATTTACCCTCACGGATTTATTTCTTTTCACGAGCGAGCGTCGCCCAAGAAGCCGCATGTTTAAATTTTAAATTTACTCCGCTCGATGCCGATTTTGCGATCCGTGCGCAACGAAAGAGCGCAATCCCACCGCTGCTCGTGATAAAATTTAACCGCGCATAGCGGCGCGCTATGCTAGCAAATTTAAAACACGCCGTATTTGTGATCGCTCAAATTTCAAGCCAGGGCCGCCCGATCAAAATTCCGTCACAGGCTAGAGGTCTGATTAAAACACGCCGCCTGCGATCGGAACGTCGTTCCAAAGATAGCGCACCTCGCCCGAGCTTATCTCGATGATCGAGTAAAAATCGCCGCAGATAAGCAGATAGCGGCCGTCCGCGCGGCTCGCCAGATCCTTTGCGGCAAGCTTCTTACCCAAGATCACGTCGCGCGCGTCGCCGTCGTAAAAGTTCGGCGCGAGGTCCAAAAACTCGAGCGGATTTAGCGCTGCCTCGTCCGCAAAGCGCGGATCTTTCAAATCAAAAACCCCCTCGCTTTCTCGTCTAAGCGCGCTTAGCGTGCCACAAACGCCTAGCTTTTCTGCCAAAATTTGCGCGAAAGAGCGCACGTAGCCGCCCTCGCTAAGCGCAACGCGAAAGCTTACGAAGGGGTGAGCGTAGCTTAAAATTTCAGCATCAAAAACCCGCATCGAGCTCTCTTTCAAGCTCACCTCTTCGCCCGCGCGAGCGAGCTTGTATGCGCGCACGCCGTCAATTTTCTTGGCGCTGAAAGCGGGCGGGATAAATTTTATCTCGCCGCGCATTTGCGCCATCGCAGCGTCTAAAATTTCGCGCGAAAGCGGCGGAATTTGCTCCACGCGCCCTATATTTTCGTTATCGCCGCTTGGGCTTTGCGCGCCCAGCCACAGCGTCGCGGTATAAACTTTTGGCTCCTTTTTCAAAAACCTAAAAAAGCGCGCGTATTGCCCAAATGCCACGATCAGCGCGCCGCTCGCAAAGGGATCGAGCGTGCCGCTAAAGCCAGCCTTTTTCACGCCGTATTTGCGCTTAAGAGCGCTTAAAAATTTATTGCTGCCGATACCCGCGGGCTTGTCCGCCAAAAACAATCTATTCATAAGCGCCGATCTTTTCTACGAAATTTGACATTATCACGCGCGAAATTCCACCGAAATTTATAGTGAGTCGGTCGCCGTTTACCGCCGTGATCTGTCCGATACCGAAGAGTTTGTGTTTGATCAGCTCGCCCTTGCTAAAGCCGCTACTTTGCTCGCGCGGAGGCTCTTTAGCCACCAAACCCGCCTCGGATATAAACCTGCTCGCATCGAGCCTCTCGCGCTTGCCGCGATAAAAGCGACTAGCGGCAAAGCTAAGCGTAAGCGTGCGTTTGGCGCGCGTAATCGCTACGTATGCGAGCCTACGCTCCTCCTCGATGTCATTGCTGTCACCCAAAAGCGGGAAAAAGCCCTCCTCCAGTCCGATTACGAAAAGGTGCGAAAACTCAAGCCCTTTGCTTGCGTGCACGCTCATTATATTTATCGCATCGCCCATGATCGCGTCTTGATCGCTAAGAAGGCTCAGCTCGTTTAAAAATTCCGCCAGATCAAAATCGGGCTTATTGCTCGCCTCGTCCTTCAGCATCGCCAAAAATTCGTCGATATTTGCTACGCGATCGGCGCCGTCCGGAAGCGAGGCATAGTAGGCCTTTAGCCCGAAAGCAGGCTCCAGCGCGTCTATTTTTTTGATCGTATCGGCTAGCGCGGAGATAGAAGCGATGCCGCTTTTAAGCTCCGCTAAAGCCTGCGCCGCCTTGGCGCTAAGCCCCGCGTCCGGCTCGCTAAAAGCGTCAAATAGACTGATAAGTCGCAGGCGCGAAAGCTCCTCGAGCTTTGCCAGCGAGACCTTGCCGATGCCGCGCTTGGGCACGTTTATGATCCGCCTCATCGAAAAGTCGTCGTGCTCATCATTTACCAAGCGCAGATAGGCGATCGTGTCCTTGATCTCGGCTCGCTCGTAAAATTTCACGCCGCCTACCATTTTGTACGGGATTTTGGCTCGATTTAGCCCCTCCTCCAGCGCGCGCGAAAGAGCGTTTACGCGGTAAAGCACGGCGATTTGAGAGGGCGCTACGCCGCTTGAAAGCAGCTTTTTGATAGCTTCTGCGATCTTTGCCGCCTCGATACTCTCCTCGTCCGAACGCAAAATTTCGATCTTTTCGCCGCCGCCGTTCATGCTAGTAAGGCTCTTGCCGAGGCGGTTTTTGTTATGCGAGATGAGCTCGTTGGCAGCATTTAAAATTTCGTCCGTGGAGCGGTAATTTTGCTCGAGTTTGATAAATTTTACGTTTGAGAACTGATCTTTAAAATTTAGAATATTTTCTATCCGCGCGCCGCGCCAGCCGTAGATACTCTGATCGTCATCGCCCACTACTACGAGGTTTTCGTGCGCGGTGCAGAGCTTTTGTAGCAGTTTGAATTGAATGTCGTTGGTGTCCTGATACTCATCGACCGTGATGTAGGCGTAACGGCGCGAAATTTCATCGCATAGCCGCTCATTTGCGCTTAAAATTTTATACGGCAAGATCAGCAGATCATCGAAATCCACAAGATTATTTGCCGCCAAATACGCCTCGTAGCGCTTGTATGCTCTAGCACAATGCGCGTAAAATCCG
>CAUUSU010000145.1:0-4597 GCA_963547835.1 uncultured Campylobacter sp. | reverse complement strand
ATGACGACCGAAAACAACATAATCGTAAGCGAAGCGAACAATACGAGCTACCTGCCTACCTCCGTCATTAAGCGCGACGGGGGAGGCGATTACGTCACGGTACTTAACGGCAAAGAGCCCGAGCAGCGATACGTGAAAACTGGCGTCAGCGACGATCTGAATACCGAAATTTTAAGCGGTTTGGATGAAAAAGACGAAGTGCTCATCGCCGACGGAAAAGCCGCGCCGTTAAATATGGACGGGCCTCCGATGGTGTTTTAGAGAATTTTATGGTGTGAAGATGCTAGAGCTTAAAGATATAAACAAAAAATTCATTCTCGGCGATAACGAAATCCACGTCCTAAAGGACGTAAACTTAAATATCGAAGCGGGCGAGTTTATATCGATAATCGGGCAATCGGGAAGCGGAAAATCGACGCTTATGAATATAATCGGCTGCATCGATACGCCAAGCAGCGGAAGCTACAAGATCGAGGGTCGCGAGACCGCGAATTTAAGCGGCGACGAGCTTGCGGCGCTCAGAAGCAAAAAATTCGGCTTCGTCTTTCAAAAATACAATCTCATCGCCACGATGGATGCGACCGCAAACGTCTCGCTGCCTGCGGTGTATGCGGGCGTAGGGGCGAGCGAACGGACGAAACGGGCGGTGGAGCTTTTGGATAAGCTGGAGCTTGGCGATCGCACCAAAAATTTACCGAGCAAGCTTAGCGGCGGGCAGCAGCAGCGCGTAAGTATCGCCCGCGCTCTAATAAATGGCGGTGAAGTGATTTTGGCGGACGAGCCTACCGGCGCGCTTGATAGCAAAAGTGGCGAGACGGTGATGCAAATTTTAACGGCGCTGCACAAAGAGGGTCACACAATCATCATAGTTACGCACGATGCGCATATCGCGGAATTTGCGGATCGTATCATCGAGATAAAAGACGGTAAAATTTTAAGCGATAAAAGAAAGGCGGAGCGGGTTTTCGAGCGCAAAAAAGAGGAGATAAAAACGAAAAATTCCTTTATATTGCGCAAAGATCAGCTAATCGAGAGCTTTAAAATGTCGATTAGCGCTATATTTTCGCATAAACTAAGATCGATTTTGACGATGCTTGGTATCATCATCGGCATCGCCTCGGTTATCTGCGTCGTAGCCCTAGGTAACGGCTCGCAAGAAAGAATCATATCTCAGATCCGCGCTATCGGCACCAATACGATAAATATCTATCCCGGCAAAAATTTCGGCGACGTACGTGCGGGCTTCGTGAGCACCCTTACGATAAGCGATTCTAAGGTTTTAGCGCGCCAGCCCTACGTCGATTATGCCACACCAAATGCTTCTGCAAGCGGTACGGCAACATATGCTAATTTAAGCTCCAAGGCTCAACTGCGCGGCGGCGGCGTGAATTCTTTGGCGGTTAATGGCATAGGTATAGAAGATGGTAGAAATTTTAGCGACGATGATATTAAAAATTCTGCCTCTGTCGCGATTATCGATCCAAACACTAAAAAAACATTTTTTAAAAATTCAGATCCGATCGGCAAGACGATTTTATTTTCGGGTAAGCCGCTTAAGATCATAGGAGTTTCGGGCAAGGATAAAAACGCCTTCGGAAGCAACGAAAATTTAAGAATTTACGCGCCGTACTCAACTGTGATGAATAAAATCACGGGCAATCGAAAAATCAGCTCTATCACCATCAAAATAAAAGACGATGTCAATACTCAAGTGGCTGAAGAGAGCCTAACTCAGCTACTTATCCAAAGACACGGCTCGCGGGATTTTCATACGATGAACGCAGATACTATCAAACAAACAATACAAAGCACTACCGGCACGATGACGATTTTGATCTCATCGATCGCGGTGATCTCGCTCGTCGTCGGCGGCATCGGCGTGATGAATATCATGCTCGTAAGCGTTACCGAGCGCACGCGCGAGATCGGCATCAGAATGGCAATCGGCGCGAAGCAATCCAACATCTTGCAGCAGTTTTTGATAGAGGCGATCTTGCTTTGCTCGCTGGGCGGAGCTTTAGGAATTTTAATCGCTTTGGCGCTTGGATTTGCGTTTAATACCATAAGCCCAGATTTTGCGATGAAATTTACTACCGCGCCTTTCGTGATCGCCTTTGCAGCGTCGTCCGCGATCGGCATAGTTTTTGGCTATCTGCCGGCAAGAAACGCCAGCAGATTAAATCCGATAGATGCTTTAGCACAAGAATAATCAAGGAGAGAAAATGATAAATTCTAAAGTAATTTTAAGCGGCGTTTTAGCTGTTTTTATCGGCGGTTGCGCCTCAAATCAAAGTGAGGTCGAATTTAAGCCTGTAGAGCATTTCAAGGACGAAAATGCAAGCTATGAAATCGATACGCTGTGGTATAAAAAATATGGCGAATCATACTTAAATAAGCTTGTAGATCAAGCCCTTGCGAATAACTACGATCTAAAAACGGCGGCTTTAAACGTTGAGAGTGCTTATGCAAATTTAGGGCTAAGCAGAGCTGATCTTTTTCCTACGCTAAGCAGCTCGTGGAGTGCGGGCGCTAATCGCGACATAAGCACCGGCTCGAA
Source organism: uncultured Campylobacter sp. (assembly GCA_963547835.1). Lineage (GTDB taxonomy): Bacteria > Campylobacterota > Campylobacteria > Campylobacterales > Campylobacteraceae > Campylobacter_B. Next base: position 2,040 of record CAUUSU010000145.1, on the reverse strand, counting down.
TTGGAACAAAACCTATAGTTCGGGCTTTAACGTAAGCTATGAGCTTGATCTTTTCGGCAAAATCCGCTCGGCGGTAAATGCCGAGGGCTGGAACGCCAAAGCTAGCGAGTTTGACCTTGAAAATACTCGCCTGACTCTTATAAATTCCGTCGTAAGCGGCTACTTCGAGATGCTTTATCTAAACGATTCGCTAAAATGGACAAAACAGAATTTAAGCGATTACCGAGAGATCGAAAAAATAATCAAGGCAAAATACGATTATGGCAAGTCCGAACAGCTCGACTACAGACAGATTCAAAATTCTATCCTAGGGCTTGAAAACAAGGTCTTAAGCATTCAAAAAAATATCGAGGATAATCATAAATATATGAGAAATCTCATCTCTTCCAGCTTGCAATTTGATGATAACACCGATTCGATAAATTCCATAGAATTCCAAGGCGTTGATCTAAATGTGCCTTACACGGCGCTTGCTAACCGCCCAGATATTAGAGCTGCGATCGCTAGGTTAAATTCCAGCTTTTACGACGAACAGACCGCTAAGTTAAATTTCTTTCCTAGCGTAAATTTAGGCGCAGGGCTTACTAATGGGCAAGGCGTGAGCGCTAACGATAGCTTCAAGCTAAATTTTTTAAGTGGCAACGTAAGCATAAGTCTGCCGTTTTTGGATTATGCGAGGGTTGAAAACCGCCTTAAAATTTCAGAGATCGCTTTTCGCAAAAACGTCGTAAATTACGAACAGACGCTCTCTAACGCTACGAATGAGGTGCTAAATTTATATAGAATTTACCAGATCAATCTGGCTAGCCTTAAAAATTTAAGTGCCGCTTATGACGAAAAGGCGCGTATTGCCGATCTTTACGCTGCGAAATACGAAGCAGGTTCAAGCGAGCTAAAGGATATGCTAGAAGCCCGCACCGACGCCGTAAACGCTAAGATAAACGAGCTAAATCAAAGATATTTGACGCTACAAAATGAGGCGGCGATCTATCGCGCGATGGCAGGCAAATTTAAACGCAAATGAAAAAGGCTTTGATATTTTGGCTGCTTTGCAGCGCGATATTTGCTGATTCTACGGCGTTAAGAGCGCAGGATGACACAGCGAGCCTCGGCGCTAGCGTATATGCTGCGAATGATAAACAATCAGAATTTGAGAAAAACCATAGTGAAATTCTGCTAAATCGTCAAAAAAATGAATTAGATAGGCAAAGCTTGCAAAATAATTTACAGCGTGAATCAAAAAGCGTAGGCGACCACGATGGTTTTTCGATGAAAAAACAGCCGATGCAAGATATCAAGGAGCGAAACAATAGAAATGAACAGGACTTAAAACTGCGCCGTAAGAAGCTGCAAGGCGACGCTTATCGGCGCTAGGGCTACTTTTGTTTATCGGTTTTTAAGTAAAGTTTCTATAAAATCTCAGCTTTACATTTTCTTAAAGGAACAGTTATGAAAAGAACGTACCAACCTCACAATACCCCTAAAAAGCGTACTCACGGCTTTCGCGTCCGTATGAAAACAAAAAACGGTCGCAGAGTTTTAAGTGCAAGACGTGCTAAAGGCAGAAGAAGATTGGCTGCGTAGGCGAATTTGCTGCGATAAGCGATAACAGGGTTTTTTCGGAGGTTTATAAAAGTGCGGCAAAGTGGCATTGCGAATGCGCTGTTGTGTATTTTTTGGCTAGCGAGCAGCGTAAATTTAGCGCAGTCGCCAGTAAAAAAATAGGCAATTCAGTTACGCGAAATTACGCTAAAAGGCGTTTGCGCGCAGCGTTTTATAATCAAAAAGACGCCATTGTTAGCGGAATTTTTATATTAATCGCAAAAAAGCGGATCATAGATATGAGCTTTGAAGACATTGAGCGAAATTTAAAATGGGCGTTTAAAAAGATCGGCGCAGTAAAATGAAGAGATTTTTTATAGTCGCGATCGGGTTTTATCGAAAATTTATTTCGCCCTTGCTACCGTGCTGTTGCCGTTATTATCCGAGCTGTTCGGAATACGCGCTTTATGAGTTTAAGTTTAACGGCGTCTTTGGCGC
>CAUUSU010000144.1:0-4606 GCA_963547835.1 uncultured Campylobacter sp. | reverse complement strand
CCAGCTCCTCTTTAGCGTTCGTGACGTTTACGAAGCCCTCTTTTTCGATGATTGCGTAAAGGCGCTTGATCGCCAGGGCTAAATTTTCGGCCTCGACGAAAAGATTGTGCGCGAGACGGACGACCTTTTTGGCGTATGTTAGCTTTTTTAGCGCGTCATCGCCGCTTTCGCGATCAATCTCCAGCTCGTCGTAAATGTTATACGGTGCAAGCGGCGCGATGCCGCCCTTTTTGATGAGATCAAAAATTTTACTCTCCAGGCTCTGCTTAAGCGCATCAAAATCCACCCCCGATTTTACGTAAACCCCGCCCTTTTTGGAGACGATGCCGCCTCGCTCAAGCTCGCTAAGCGCACGCGCGGCAAGATCTTCGCTGGCCCACGAGAGCTTTAGAGCGATCGAGACGGGCGAAAAGATCGCGTAGTCGTTTTTTGAGACGATAAATTTTATGAGGCTTTTTACATCCTCGATCGCGCTTAGATCGTAAACGCATAGATTTGCTTCGTCAAAATACGTCCCTTCTATGCCGCGCGCGATTTTTACCGCTTCGTCATACTCCATTCCGAAGCGCTGATACGCCGAAAATAGCCCGAATCCATGCTTGTGAAAGAGGCTTAAAATTTTAAACGCTTCGGTGAAATTTCGCTTCAAAAGCGCGGTGAGAAGCACGGCTTTGCTCTGCTTTTTTAGCGGCTCAACTACGGCGTTTAGCACGCGTCCGCCGCCGATTACGCGCGAGTTTGACAAGCAGACGAATGGTTCGTCAAATTTCAAAAACATCGTTTTGTCAAATTTAAAGCTCACGAGCTTCTCGCCGCTAGGAAGTTCTTTTAAAATGAGCGCTTTTGCCGCGCTTTGCTTACTTCCGACGCAAAACAGCACGTCTTGGTTGTGTGAAATTTCGCCACTAAAGGTGCAGTCGGCTTCATTAAAGCCGCGGAAAAAGCCCTTTTTGCTTAGGATTTGCCCCTTCTCAAGCTCGCTCGTTTTGGCATCTAAACTCAGCGCGACGCGGTTTGGAGCCTGCGCAAGCGGCGTATCCTCATCGTGGATCTGCACGCTTTTGACGTTAAAAGCTTTGCCCAGATCGCAGTTATAAAGCTTCTCACCCTTTGAAATCGCGCCGTTAATGAGGCTGCCCGTTACGATGGTGCCGAGCCCCTTGAGCGAAAAGACGCGGTCGATGTAGTAGTGCACCACGCCGCCTCCTTGGCGCTGCGCGGGCTTGATATTGAAGAGATAGTTTTTCAGCTCGGCGATGCTTGCGGGATCTTTTATGCTGATAAAAAAGGTGTTTAAAATTTGCAAATTTTTAAATTTGCCGATGTATTCCCTGCACTGTGCCGCGACCTCTGCCTTGCGCGCGTCGTCAGCAAGATCGCACTTGCTGATACATAAGATCACGCTTTTTACCCCGAGCAGCGATAAAATTTGAATATGCTCGCGGCTTTGCGGCATCAGCCCGTCGTCTGCGGCGACTACTAACATCGCAGCGTCGAAGGCATACGCGCCGCTAATCATCGTCTTTACTAGATTTTCATGCCCAGGAACGTCGATGAAAGCGACGTTGGTATCCCCCGAGCGCAGATGCGAGAAGCTAAGATCAATCGTGATGCCGCGCTGCTTTTCGCTCGGCATTCGGTCCCCCTCAAAGCCGTTTAGCGCCTTGATTAACGCGGTCTTTCCGTGATCGATATGGCCTGCGGTGCCGATGATTACGCTATTCATAAATTTCTCCGATCTTTTTTATTAAATCTTGTAAGTCGCTTTTTAAAATCGATCTGAAATCGAGCAAAAATTTATCATCCTCGATCCGCCCGATTATACCCGCAGCGCGAAATTTTGCCTGCGTGCTCTGCGGATCTGCGCCGTCAAGTATCGCAAGCGCGACGCTAGGGTAGGAGGCGCCGGGCATCGTGCCGCCGCCTACGAAAGTGGTAGTAGGCACGATCTGCGATTTTACGCCGATGCGAGATTTCACGAGTTCCGCTCGCTCACGCAGCTCGTCCAGGCTCAGATGGATCTGATCTATCGTCGTGATGAGGTGAAATTCTTTATTTATATACGCCTTGATCGTCTCGGCAAGCAGGCTTAGCGTGATCTTATCCACGCGCAGCATTCGCAGTAGCTGGTTTTTGCGCAGGCGCGCGATAAGCTTGCGATCCCCTAGGATGATGCCGCACTGCACGGAGCCGAAAAGCTTGTCGCCGCTGAAGCTAAGCAGCCGTACGCCGCTTTTTAAAAGCTCAAAAATGGATGGTTCGCTTTTGCCTAGCCCAAATCCCAGCTCGCTCGCGTAGCCGCTTCCAAGATCGTAATAATCGATGATCTCGTTAAAACTTTCCTCTTTTTTCATGCTAAATTTTGCAGGGTAAATTTTAGAAGCTTTAGCGGAAATTTCACTCTCGCAGTCTTCATGAAAATACTCGCTCCTTTCGGACGGCTCGCCGCTATTTAAATTTAGAGCATTCGCAGAACTATCCGCTAAGTTTAAACTATTCGGCGCGGAATTTAAAATTTCGCCCGTCGCATCCGACGAGCCGCCGCAAAGATTTTCTAAATTTTTAAAATTTGCCGCTCTAAGCGCTAAAAATTCCTCTTTTTTGCGCGTCGCTTTTCGCGCTAAAGCCGCAACTTCCGCAGCGCTTACGCTCGAGCTGAAGCCCGAAATTTTAAAATTTGAACGGTGTACCTTCATCAAGATCGCCGTATTTTCATTGATCGCTTCTTCGTAATCGTCCGGCTTGGTTTTGTTCGTAGTGCCGATCTCTGTGAGCTTTGCGCCCGAGTTTGCCATCACCTCGCTTACCCGAAAGCTCCCTCCGATCTCGACTAGCTCGCCGCGGCTTACCACGACTTCGCGTCCGCGCGCGAAGGTATTTAGCACCAAAAATACCGCCGCAGCGTTGTTATTGACCACGAGTGCGTCCTGCGCGCCGAAGAGCTCGCTGCACAAAAGCGCTATGTAGTCGTATCTGTTGCCGCGCGCGCCCTCGGATAGGTCGTATTCTAAATTTGAATACGAGGTGATGATCTTTTGCGCGCGGGCTAAAATTTCGGCGCTGATGACGCTGCGGCCGAGGTTCGTGTGCAGCACGACGCCGGTTGCGTTGATGAGCGGCTTAAGGCATAAGCTTTGAAATTTTTCGTAGCGCGCTTTGATGCGCGCGATGATCTCGCTTTCGCTTGCGAGCTCGCCTCCTTGCAGCGCCTCCCTGCGTGCTTCTTCGATGAGCTCTTGTGCGATTTTGATGATTTGCGGGCGGAGGCAGTTTTGAAACTCCTGCGCGTTTGCGATTTTGTCGATTTTTGGTAGTTTGATTCGTTGCATTGCGACCCCGATGCCTTAAAATTTAGGCGATTTTATCATTTAAAGCTTTGATTTTGCTTTATCTATAGAATTATTAATTTAAATTCGATTTACTTTAAGCGCAGAATTTAAAAGCTGTTTAGAAAATAAGAGTAAAACCCGCCTAATTATCAATTTAGGATAGATTATGAAAGAACATGGATTTTACGCCGCGGGGCTAAAGGATGTCGTCTTAAGCGACGATATCGAAATTTGCGGCGATGAAGAGGGGGCGAAAAATGAGGAATTTATCGTTGCCAACTCGCTGAAACTAAAGGCGCAAATTTATGCGCCCGAGATAAATTTTTATATAGAAAATTCCGCAGATGAGCCGCTGCAAATCGCTAAAAACGTAGATATTTTGTATCGCGCCAAGGATATTGCCTTCGACGGCGCGCTAGATAGCGACTATCAAAAGCCCGTCGGAAAAAACGTAATTCTCGCCTGTGATGAGCCGCGAGAGGAGCTTGTGAGGCTACTTAGGCAGCACGGATTTAAGGTGATCGCGTTAAGCAGGGCTGAGATAAAGTTCGTCTATGGCGAGATCGGTGATCTTTCGGTTACGATTTTAAGCGAGCGAGATGAGGTTGAGACCGAGGCGGATTTTTTCTTGATTAGCGGCGCGGCTCCCTATCAGCTACGACAAAGCGGCTGCTACGAGATCTCGGGGCTAAAAGACGATGAAATTTTAAAAATTTTAAATTCCAAAAGCCCGGTTTATCATTATAAGAATTCCACGATCTTTGATCCTGCGATCTGCCAGTATCAAGGCAGGCGAAATGAGCTGCGAGCGCCGTGCGTGGAGGTTTGCCCTACAGTGGCGATTTTGAAAAATGACGAAAAGCGCGAGTTAGTATTTTCGCATATCGACTGCATCGGTTGCGGCGCGTGCGTGAGCGTCTGCCCTAGCGGCGCGCTAAAATTTGCCAAGCTGCCCCAAAGCGTATTTGGCGAGATCGCAAAGCTCTATGCAGGCAAAATTCCGCTTCTCATCGCGGATAGCGAAATCGCGTCCGCACCCGCAGCGCAGCTTCCGTGCGGCGTGCTGCCGTTTGGAATTTTTGGAAGCAAGCAAATAGATGAGGTAAATTTGCTAAGCGCTATGCAGGAAAGCGGCTCGAGTGTGATCATTTACGGCGCAGACGTGGGCGAGGGCACGCGCGAGGCGGCGGAACTCATCAATGGAATTTCGCGCGCGATCTATGGCAAGGACGCGGTATTTTTAGCGCGAAATTTAACCGAGCTGCAAGAGGCGCTAA
>CAUUSU010000143.1:0-4620 GCA_963547835.1 uncultured Campylobacter sp. | reverse complement strand
ACCATTCTTTGTCCGCGATCCAGCTGCTTACGGCTGCTCTCGTCCAAATCGCTCGCAAACTGCGCAAACGCCTGAAGCTCACGGTATTGAGCGAGATCTAGGCGCAAGGTTCCTGAGACCTTTTTGATCGCTTTAATCTGTGCAGAACCGCCGACGCGGCTAACCGAAAGACCCACGTTGATCGCAGGACGAATTCCTGAGTTAAACAGACCCGACTCCAAGAAAATTTGACCGTCGGTGATTGAGATGACGTTTGTAGGGATATATGCCGAAACGTCGCCCGCCTGCGTCTCGATGATAGGAAGCGCCGTTAGGCTGCCTGCGCCGAGTGCGTCGCTTAGCTTACTAGCGCGTTCAAGCAAACGGGAGTGTAGGTAGAATACGTCGCCTGGATACGCCTCGCGTCCCGGCGGGCGGCGCAAGATAAGCGACATCTCGCGATAAGCAACCGCATGCTTGCTAAGATCGTCATAGATGATAAGCGCGTGGCGGGAGTTATCTCTGAAATACTCGCCCATGGTGCAGCCTGAATACGGAGCCAAGTATTGAAGCGCGGCTGCCTCGCTAGCACCGGCTGCAACTACGATCGTATAATCCATCGCGCCGTATTCTTCAAGCTTTTTAACGACTTGCGCGACGGTGGATTGTTTCTGTCCGATCGCTACGTAGATACAAACGACGTCTTGACCCTTTTGGTTGATGATGGTATCGACGGCGACGGTGGTTTTACCGGTTTGGCGGTCGCCGATGATGAGCTCGCGCTGTCCGCGGCCGATCGGCACTAGCGCGTCAATCGCCTTAAGGCCGGTCTGAAGCGGCTCGTGAACGGATTTACGAGCCATGATGCCTTTGGCCTTTTCCTCGACGAATCTAGTATCGCTGGTCTCTATCGCGCCCTTGCCGTCGATCGGCTCGCCTAGAGCGTTTACCACGCGTCCGATCATAGCATCGCCCACCGGCACTCGAAGTAACTTGCCCAGTCTTTTTACGCTGCTTCCTTCGTTTATGCCGCTAGTATCGCCCAAAATAACGATACCGACGCTGCTCTCCTCTAAATTTAACGCGATACCACGAGCTCCGTTTTCGAATTCGACCATCTCATTAGCCATTACGTTTTTTAAGCCGTAAACATTAGCAACGCCGTCTGCAACCGAAACGACCTTACCGGTTTCTTCGATATCAACGCTAAGATCGAAATTTTCGATTCGCTCTTTGATTATGCTGCTGATTTCGTCTGCCTTAATTTTCGCACCCACGCTTTACTCCTTTAAATTGCTTTTAAAATATATTCGCTCATTTTTTGTTTCAATCTATCAACTGAAAAACTAATCTCAAATCCAAGATCCTCGACTTCGATCTTAATGCCTTCAAGCTCGCTTTTAACGGGTTGCAGAGTAATATCTGCATTAAATTTCTTTGAAATTTTAGCCTCTAGCTCTTTTATTTTTGCGGCGTCTATTTCGGTAGCGGAATAAATTTTGCCTAAGTATTTATTATCCAGCGCCGCAATATTCTTGCGCAGCTCCTCGACTATCTGTGGAATTAGCGCAATACGCCTATTCTTAGCTAAAAGTTTAATAAAATTTACGATTTTTTCGCTTGGATTTTTTATAAACGACGCAATAAGTTCCACTTTGGATTCCTCTTTTAGCGTCGGGGATTTTACAATATCTTGGAATTTTGGAATTCTAAATGCACTCGCGACGCTCTCGAGCGTCTGCAAAACAGAGCCTAGTTCATCTTTTTTATAGCTCAGTATCAGGGCGTTTACATATCTTTTTGAGGTGTTATTTATCATCATCCGACCTTTTTCTCTACGATTTTAACCAGCTTATCTTGACCGAATTTAATGTCATCCGATGCAAAAACGTCATCCAGTATCTCGCTTACGACCTCTTTTTTGATCTTGCGCGCCTCAAAGCTCTTCTGCTCGTCGAAAGATTTTTGCAAATTCGCAATCTCCTGCTCGGTCGCATTTTTTATCTTTTCGGCGGCGAACACGATCTCTTTTTTAGCAGTTTCGATTAAAGCTGCGCCTTGGACCTTAGCATCTTGCAGATCTTTTTTAGCTTGCTCTTTGCGAGCTGCGGACTCTTTTAAAATTTTTTGATTAGCTTCAAGTCTAGATGCGATGCCGTCGATCCTACCTTGATATGCCGCTTTTGCGGGACCTTTTAAAAGATAAAACAAAATTCCGAAAAACAAAATGAAATTTATGCTTCGCCACAGCACGTCGTAGTCCTTGACTCCATCGTGCCCATCGCTTGCTAAAACAAACGCGGGAATTATAAATAAAAATAGATATTTTTTCATACTAAAATCCTCATACTTTAGCCACAGCGCTGCTTAGGACATTTTTAAATTCCGGAATTTTGGCTTGCAAATCATTTCTTAGGTTGCGCTTTTGCTCATCCAAACCGCCTAAGAATTGATCGAAATCTTCCTCCATCGCGGCTCTTTTCTCGGCTATTTCTCTGGCGGCAGCCTGCTTCGCGCTATCCATCGCCTCTTGCTTTATTTTAACAGCTTGCAACTTCGCAGCATCCATGATTCTTACGATCTCTGCTTTATCGGCATCTGCGTCCTGTGCGTTTTTCATCGCATTTGCCTCATCTTCTTTAATAATAGCCTCTCGCTTTTCCATATGCAAAAGTAGCGGTCTATAAAGCTTGATATTTAAGAAGTAAATCAAAGCTAAAAATACGACAATGGTCGTTATCATGGCGGTCAAACTTACGTCTAGCATCGCACCTCCTCCAGGTTAGTTTTAAACAAAATGCGTATTTTACAATATGAAAAATTAAAATACACTATAAAAAATCATCCGATTTTCTTTAAAAACTCGGAAATTTGTAAAATTTCGTTAAATTCGATCGAAATTTTACGCTCTTTGATACTTATTTTACCAAATTGATCAAGCTTAGCCTTTAGCTTTAAAAGCTCGGGCTTGAAGCTTTGAAATTCCACGCCGGGCTTTTTCTCTTTTGGAACGGTTTTATCTTTGAGCTTTTTTACTAAAGTTTCAGTATCTCTTACGCTTAGGCGCTGTCCTAAAATGGTATTTAGCGCTAAAATTTGATCCTCTTTTTCGAGTCCAACCATTATCTTGGCGTGCCCTTGCGAAATTTTATCTGCGCTTATGGCGTCTTGCACTTCGGAGCATAAATTTAAAAGCCTTAACGTGTTTGTAATCTGTGTGCGGGACTTTTTGATGATGTCGGCTAACTCCTCTTGCGTGATCCTGTATTCGCCGATGAGCTCCTTATAGGACTTAGCAAGCTCGATAGGATTTAGATCCTCGCGCTGGATATTTTCGATGAGGGCAAGCTCTCTTAAATTTTGAGATTTTATGTCCGCGACTACGGCTTTGATTTTACTCTCGCCCAAAAGCTTCGTCGCTCTTAGGCGTCGTTCGCCGGCGATAAGGACGTAAGAATCATCTTTTTGAATAACAATGATAGGCTGGATAAGCCCGTGGCGGGCGATGCTTTCGCTCAGCTGCCTAAGTGCCTCCTCATCGAAGCTCTGCCGCGGTTGATATGGATTTGGCTCGATTTTATCAACATCGATTTCGATAACTAAGCTATCGGCATTTCCACTTTCTAGCTCCCTGTTATAGGAACTTTCTACGTCGTCTAAAATCGCACCGAGCCCGCGACCGAGTGCTCTTTTTACCTTGCCCATTTTTGCTCCATTATGGATTTAGCGAGGTCTTGATAAGCGATGGAGCCAGCAGATTTTATATCGTATAAAACCACCGGCTTGCCAAAGCTTGGGCTTTCGGCTAGCTTAATATTGCGCGGAATGATGACTAGATCATCACTCTTGCCGATACGAAAGAGCTTATCGTCGAAATACTCGCGTAAATTCGCGACCGTTTCTTTAGCGAGATTGTTTTGCAAACTATACATCGTAGGCAAAAATCCGCGAATTTTTAAATTTTTATTGAGCGTTTGCTTGACGACTTTTACGGTATTTAGGATCAACGCGACGCCTTCGAGTGCATAGAATTCACACTGAATCGGGATGATGACGCTATCGCTTGCGACTAAGGCATTTACAGTAATGCTACCCAGCGTCGGCGGCGAATCGATGATGATGAAATCATATCTGTCCTTAACCTCGGAAATTTTATTTTTTAGCATTAGTTTGAAGTCTTTCTCTTCACTTACTTCGCGCTCGATGCCTACAAGTCCGATATTTGACGGTACTAGATCCATAAACTCAAGTTCGGTCTTTTGGATCACTTCGGACATGCTTTTACGCCCCGTTAGGACGTGATAAATGTTAAATTCAAAGTCGCTGCGGTTAAAGCCAAGTCCGGTCGTAGCGTTCGCCTGAGGGTCTACATCGATCAGTAGAACCCGCTTTTTCTTTATCGCTAGCGACGCAGCAAGATTAACCGCTGTGGTCGTCTTTCCGACGCCGCCTTTTTGATTGGCAATCGTAATTACTTCACTCATCTTAAAGCATAAACCCTTTCTTCATTTATTATGATCGATCCGTCTTCGCAAAGTTTAGCCTGCGCGAGCGAAATTTTTTCACCGCCTAGATGAACGCTAAATTTTTGCGATTTTTGGAATTGTAACGAAAAATTTCTAAAAATTTGCTTCCACGAGA
>CAUUSU010000142.1:0-4627 GCA_963547835.1 uncultured Campylobacter sp. | reverse complement strand
GCCATTCTATGTAACATGTTCTAGATGTAACCTCTGACTAGCTTCTTCTCTACTTTCAATACTATTCAGAAAGCTATCGCTATTACATGCAAAATACACATAATCACTCATATCTTTAATCTGATCCCACTCCACGCTAACAACCCTTAATCCGCAAGCAAGATACTCATACATCTTTAAAGGATTTATACTATTTACTAAATCAGGATAGCCCTTAACATTAAAAGGAATTATGCCTACCTGCGAATTATATAAAAACGCGGGAATTTTATCATACGATATAGCTCCCAAAATATGCACGTTTTTTAGCTTTTTAAGTAAAGATAAGTCTTTTTGCTCCGGACCTATTATAATAAAACTATAATTTGGCAAATTTTTAGCACAGTAATATACTAAATCCACATCAAACCAATCATGTATTGCGCCTACGTAAATTACCCTAGGCTCAGGAATATCTTCAAGCTCCTGCGGCAAAGACCTATCTGCCGCTTTAAAGAAATCAAGATCAATGCCATTTGGTACATATTTCATTTTAGATTTATCTTTTATTTGATCGTATTTTTCCTTTAAATTTTTGGCCGTATAAATGACTGCATCTACCTTATTCGCGATATTTATCTCGGCTTTAAACTGAGTATCAGAAACTGCATTAAAACCTTTTGAATAATCAGCTATCCTTAAAATCGATTTTTTATAAGTTATGGTATCCAGCAAAAAGCCGAACAACGGGCTATCAAACCACAATATATCAACCTCGCCAAAACCCCGCTCTTTTATAAAATTTAGCAAATTCGGGCACGTAAAATTTTGCCAATTATTTAAAACGAAATTCGACGATAGAAATGGCTTGTTTTGAGGAGTAAAAAGGGAGCGCGGAACATAATAAAAAATGCTCCCCGCACTTTCACCTCCTTTTTTATAAATTCTTTCCCGCTCTTTCAGCTCATTGCTATTTGCAAAAATTTTATGTATCGGCGAGATGGGATTTGAGATAAAAAGCACCTCATATCCTAGTTTTTCAAATGCTCTGGCATAATGATGACTGCCGACCTGAAACGGCGAAGTATAGTAATTCGCAACGGCCATTAAAACTTTTTTAGACATTTTTCATCAACTTCCCATATCCATTTGAATATAACTCAAATTTACTATAATAAAATTCCCTATTTGCTATATCAATAATCTCTAGGCTACCCTCTTTTACCTCAAATTTTCTAATTATCTTTACGCCTTTGTATTCTGCGGCGAGACTTATAAAATTTTCTCCAAAATCCGCCACTTCGCATCTGCATTCCGCAAACATTCCAAATAATCCGATCGCTCCTTCGCCCCAACTATTTTGTTCCAAATCGCCTATAATCGGCACGTTGTGGGCCTTGACGCTTCTAAATTCATTTCTCCTGCCGGGGATCGGCGTATAAAGATAGGTGCCGGGATCTCTTGCTATATCCAGCCCGTCTATCCGCAGCTCGTAGCCCAGCTTATCGTTGTGCGTATGTCCGCCGTGACCCTTTTGCCCAAGCGGCGTAGCGCAGATAGCGAGGTAAAATTTGCTGGATTTAAAGATAAAAATTCCACTGTCCGGATAAAATAGATTTTTGATCTCTTGCGAATTTGGAATTTTAAATTCCATCCTTTTTTGATATGGCAGTTCGCTAAATTTTACGCCCGAAGCAACCTGGCTTTTATATGTTTTATCGCCTACTTGCAGCGTGCGTCCCGCAAGAGCTCTCGTAAAACTCCTCTCAAAGCGCATATCGTTTTTAAATATCTCATCGTCAAAAATCCCACCCATGCAGCTAATTAGCGTGGAGTGATTTAAGATATCTTCATCCCAAAACGGCTCGTCGCCGCCCTCAAAGCTGCTTAAATTTAGATATTTTCGTGCGGCTTGTTCGCTGCTTAAAAACTCGCCGTTTGGGCTAAATTTAAAAAACCTGCCGCTGTCGTTATCGCCAAATTGCGGCACTTCGCCGTTTGGTTTTGTAATGTCTGCGGTAAACCTGCCGATTTTATACAACCTGTCTGCGAACCACTGCGGCAGCGCTATTTGTCCGTTTAAAATTTTAAATTCCTGCTCCTCCGGCGGTAAGAGCTTCGGCTTTTTGCGCCAAAGCTTTGCATCGTAATTTTTTAGCGATGAAATTTTTTCGCTTTTTAGACCCAGTATCAGAGCCGTGGCATACGCCATTAGCTCGCCGCTTAAGCGGTGATAGCTCGTAGAACTCTCGAAATTTCCGCCGTCTTCGTAAAATTCCTTTCTCATTTCGCTAATTACTTCTTGCACGGCAAACGCCAACCACGCGTCTGTCTCGCCGCCGCCGTTCAAATATGCGCACGCATACAGCAGGCCCGCAATATCGCTTAGATAGTGATTTGACGTAAGATGCGGCGAATATTCCAGATTATTTACGATATGAAGCGCATGCTCGTAGACGCTATTTGAAAAGGTCTGCTTGAAATTTTGATCTAAAATTCCGCCCTCGTCCATCTGGCAAAACATATCGTAAGCCGCCAGCATGTTGGCAACCCTGATACCCACATCCATCGTGCAGGTCCAATTTACGCCCATTCTAGGCGGATTGTTGCGGATAAAATCTAAAATTTGGTTTTTAAATTCTTTTAAATTTCGCTCTTTCAAACTCGGATCCGCCATCGCAAAAATAGCAAGCTGCGGAAGGTGCTGAAGCCTCGCAAGCTCCCACGGCACCTTTATATCGCTGCCGGGCTTATGGGCTATGCGCTGATCTTTGTACCATTTTTTTTCATCCCACCGAAAGCCGCTTTTAAAATCCTTTTGCCAATCGATCGGCTCGTAGCCTTCAGGCGCGCTCGCGGGCGCCGCGACATTCATATCGTACTTGTAACCTTCAAGCCCGAGCGCCGCGCTATCATAGCTATTTTTTACCCAGCCGCTACCGAGCAGATCAAATTTATGCTCGATGTACATTTTGGATAGATAATCGGCAACATCGGGATTTATTTTTGATACATCTAAATTTTTTATATTTATGTAACTAGTTTTTATGATCGGAATGTTAAAATTTATATGAGTATTTTTATTCATAAAATCAATACGGCGATTAATAAAGTTATTTAAAAAAACAATTATTTTATTAAATAACTTTATTAAAACTATGCGAAAAGGGGTGGAATAGAGACGATTTAAATAATATAACATTATGCTTCCCCCATACGCGGACAGCTTTTATATTCTTTGATTGCCCTAATGGCTAACCGGCTATAAAAAATCAGAGTTAATAGAAATAATAAAACTTCCGATAGCAAGTCAAATATTTTAAAGATATAAATTATACTAGGAAAGAATAAAAATAACAAATAATAAAAATACCCTAAAAATAATTTTAGATATATTTTTTTGGAAACCATCATATATACAACGAATCTAAAAAATGAAATAACCGCTATACAATATATAAAGAAGTAAAAATCAAAATAATATGCACAAAGCAAAAGAGAAGATACGCTTAACACTCCTACGAATATCTCTAAATAAGAAAAATAATGACTTTTCCCAGAAATCTGGATATTTAATTCAAGAATTCTCGAAATCAATGTGCAATATCCGCTGAATAAAAATATGAATAGGAAGTGCTGATACTCTATATATTTCTCTCCCGCAAATATATATACGACATAATATGAGCCTAAAATAAAAATGCACATCATAAATCCATATCCGTTAAAAATTATATTAAGCATCATCTTGTAGATTCCAATAAAATTCTTTTCCTTATAAAATTTAAGGACTCTCTGAGAAAAAACTATATAAAGCGGATCAAACATAATATAAATAGTTGATGCTATTTTTTGGTAAACCGAAAAAATTCCGTTAAATTCTCTATTTAAAAAAACTTTATCGATAATAAATTGTGGGCTTAATGATGACAGATATGACCCAACAATACCGGGCGCAATTTTTATGGAAAATAAAAAGGAATTCTTTGTGATGTGATAATTTACGCTAAATAGCCAACCTTTAATAAAAAAGCTAAAATAACCAACCAGAGAAACAACTATGCTAGAAAATAACATAGCATATATTATATTGATCGCACTACCCCCCATATCGTAATTTTTTATAATAAAATAAAATATAATTGTTAAGAGTATCTTACTGATTATAATTATTCCATACTGCATATCCTTTTCTTCCAACCATTTTTGATACTGTATAAGATATATCAGGCTATCAGAAAATGATAAAATAGACAAAGCAATAAAAATTTTCCAACTCAATAAATTAAAATAATTTATAATACACAATAACAATATACCCATAATTACATGAGAAAGAAATGTAACATTAACGATACCGCAAAATAGTTTATATCTGGATTCTTCTGTAGAATATTCGTAGTAATATCTTGCGTATCCGGATTTAAATTCGAGAGATAGCAAAAAAGATAAAAATACGTATATGGTCATATAAAGTCCATATACACCCATATCATTCATGCTTAAGGTATGGGCAATATATGAAAAAAATAGTACCGATAAAATTTTTTCAATCATCAAGAAAATAGCATATAAAGATATTGTCTTAATAAATTTTTTAAGCATTCTCTACTTTCTTAAAAACGTAGAAATACCCCAAGGAATTATT
>CAUUSU010000141.1:0-4630 GCA_963547835.1 uncultured Campylobacter sp. | reverse complement strand
AGCGCCACGGTATCTGCCATATGCGCGCCGCCTTCGATTTTGACGGCGTCGCAGCCGGTGCTCTCATAGACTTTGGCGCAGTTTTGCAGCGCGAGCTCTGGCGTCGCGCACGAGCAAAACGGCATATCCACGACCATATACGCTCGCTTTAGCCCCCGTCTTACGGCGCGCGCGTGATAGATCATCTGCTCTACGCTTGCGCCCAGGGTCTCGGAGTGCCCGCCGAAGCTCATATTTAGGCTATCGCCTACGAGTACCATATCGACTTCGTCGTCGAAAATTTTAGCAAAAAGCGCGTCGTAGGCGGTGATCATCACGATCTTTTCGCCGGATTTTTTCATCTCGTATAATTTAGAAAGCGTGATTTTTGACATTTTGGCTCCTTGATTTGGTTAAAATTTGAACACAATTCTAGCATAAGCCGAATTTGACATTTATAAAATTTTAAAGTAAAATGCGCGCGCATTCTTTCGGGGGTGACTTGGCTTCGACGGGAACGGATGGGTCAAGGCGGCATGTCGCTTTGGATACAGCGTATAAAATCCAAACTAAATTTAAACGCAAACAACGTTAAATTTGCTCCTGCTTACGCTAAAGCTGCGTAAGTCCAGTCGAGCCCTGCTCTGCGCCGATACTATCTAAGCGCGGCGGCGGGTAATCTGTGATAGCGTAGCTCTGCGGCGTGACGAGTCGTAGGGTGAAATCCTAGTCTTTGCGCCGGCGGGTCGTTTTGGAAAGTGAGCGAGCCTGCGCGAGAACTTCACTTTTGCTAAACATGTAGAGGCTTTGGTCGTTTGTTTTCGGACTGCGGTTCAATCCCGCACACCTCCACCAATTAAGCTATCTTTAAGTTTTAATCACTTCTTTTTAATTCTCTTCAATTCCCGTATATAGGTGCTTATCTTATATTTCGATTATTTTTCTTTCCTTTTATTTTTGTTTGTAGTGTAATTACCTCTGAAAAAATAAGGGACTAATTCGGGGACTCTTTCCCCATTAAGGTATTTCGTAAAGAAAGACGAAATAGAAAAATGGTAATGGCAATAATCTTATACTTAAAAGGAGCGAATTATGTTATTTACAGATGAGGATTTTGTAAATATAGTGCCGCAGGATCTGCTGGAGCGCGGCATAAACTTAAGAGAGAGGCTCGGTTTTTATGAAATCGCTTGGAAATTTGACGATGCGATAGAAGTGATAAAAATCGCAAGAGATAAAGGTATGATTATCCTAGGAGGAGACGTATATCGCCTAAGCGGTAATGAGCCCGTCATCACATACGAGGGCTGGAGTACCAGCAGGGGAATTAATAATGCATTCGAAGTGGCGATCGAATATATCACTAAGTATCGCGCTAGAAACGGAGATGATTTTATATATTATCCAGCCATTGGCCCTGGGCGGGTATCCAAATGAAAATTTTAATTGGATTGTGTATAGGGAATTTCATAAAAGCATAGAGGACGCATTTAAGCGAGCGGATCGAATTTGAATCGCGTAGAAAAGAGGATCGGATAAGGCGTTAAATTTGGAAAGGAATAAGGAAAAAACGCTGTGAAATTTAAAATTTTAAAACCGAGGCTTTATGAAAAATATAATGATATGGTTATAGAAACGCGAGGGCAAATGCGACATTGATGGCTAAAATAGATATTTTATTAAATTTGATAAATTTTGCTAAAGATATAAGCGCGATAAAAAGCGACTTGGCAAAGATAGGCTTTGATAGCGAATCGGAGCTTGTAACAATAACTAAAAATACTATTGTAAACATCTTAAATAGGGTCATTGATAAAGAAATTTCATATGATCTCCTTGAGGAATGGGCAAATTTAATCGAGTGTCGCGAGGATATAGGATATGAGGATGAAATTTTGCAAGAGATCATATTTGAGCTGGCAAACCCTTGCCTTTATGGGAAGATAGACAAAGAGAAGATTTATATGATTTTAGATAAAATTAAATACGGGCGGAGCGAGACGAATGATACTAGAAAAAAATATTGATATTGTGGGCGAGAGGGCTATTTTACTAATGGCACTGGGCTCATTACAGGCATTGGAACACAAAGCGATTACCATAGATGAAAGCCAAAGAATTTTGTTTTCACCCTATATCTCAACGCACTTGGAAAAAAATAAGGTTGATGAACGCATTATAGATATAATAATCGAATGCTGCGAATTAGAGGATATTTTTGAGCTAATTCCTACAAAATATATGGAAACCCTGCAAATATTGCAGAATAGGATAATAGAAATTTTAAAGCAATACGATGAGGAAGCTAGAAAAAGATGGGTAATCATAGATGAAGAATAGTTTTCATGACTTCCGTCTTTGCAGTGAGCGAGCGGGTAAATAAAATTTGACTCAAGAAAAGTTAAAAACTTTCAAAGAATTTTTAACTTATCTTGAACCTTTAAAATTTTAACATCACAATAGAAACTCTGTATAAATTTAAGTCCTTTCAATACTCGATAATGCTATTAACAAGATCGGCGTCACAATATAAATCATAGATTTTGGATGAATCGGCAAATTTTACAGTTTAAAGAGTTTGATGTATCTTATTTGATGACTTTATGAATTTTAAGCTATTAGTTTAAAAAATAAATTTAGTAGATAAAATCCTCTGATTTAGATAAAACACATTTTTCTTATACCGCAATGAAGACAAGAGTAAAATTTTAAAGTCACGATGCTGTGATATAAATTTAAAGATATTGGTTGCAGAGGGTGGATTTGAACCACCGACCTTCGGGTTATGAGCCCGACGAGCTACCACTGCTCTACTCTGCGATATGAGAAGCGCAAATGAATCTTAAATAGCATTCACGAAAGTGGATGGGGTAGGAGGATTCGAACCTCCGAATGATTGGACCAAAACCAATTGCCTTGCCGCTTGGCTATACCCCAACTTTTTAAAATAAGATTATATTATACATAAATTATTCTCATAAGTCAAGTCCTATAATAAATAATATTAAAAATTTATTTTATGATATTACTCGCATCATAATTAACTATATATAAGTCGAAACAGTTATCTAATTTAAAAATTATATTATTATAAAAAATAGAGAATTTTAAAATTAATAATTATAGAATCAAAAAATAAAGAAATATAAATTAAAAAAGCCCTAGCCGAAGCTAGGGCTAAACAGTAAATCGCTAAAACAATCTACTATTCGTATTGAACACCTTTACCACCAAATTTATAGGTATTTTTGGTTTTATTTCCAGCTGTACTTAAAATAGCAGCTTCAACCTGTGATACACCAGGCATTTCCCATACTCTCTTGCATAGAGCACCATTCTTATTTACAACCATACTAGCTTCACCTTTAGCATTATCATAGCTATCTACGGTTAAGCAAACTTGATTTTTCACCTTAATAGGATTTGGTACATTAGTCATACTTGCAGTCGCCGATGATGCACTACCAGCAAATTCGCCTTGTGAAGTATAGTAAGAGCCTAGGTCGGTTATAAGCGTCTGAATATTTGTAGCCGCTTTAGAAACCTCAGCATCATCACGTGTAGCTGCAAGTCTTGGAATAGCAACAGCCGCCAAAATACCTAAAATAACGATAACGAAGATCAACTCGATCATAGTAAAACCTTTTTTCATGGTTTACTCCTTAAATAAAATTCATCCCGCATACCTATATGCGAAACTTGGCGTAATTATAGAGAAAAATTTAAAAATTGTCAATAGTTTTTGGCAAATTTTTTACAATTTATTTACAAAGTTCGATTTTGCGGACATTTCAAAATACAAATTTTAAACCCATTTGGTCTATTAATGTATTGTAGTGACGCCTCTGCACATTGATACCATAAAAATTATTTGCTTTCATTCCTAGTACGGCGTCCAAATAAACTATATGGCTATTGAAGATACAAGGATGCTATAACCCGTATCGCTTGGTTAAAATTCCATACTCCTCTACGCGTCTATCTCGCAAAAACGGCCACCAGCGGCGCACATTTTCGCATCTTTGCATATCGATGGTTACGACTTCACATAGCTCATCGGTGCTATTTGCGCGAAACAGCTGTTCGCCCTGTGCGCCAAAAACAAAACTATTGCCCCAAAATCTAATCCCCTCTTCGCTGGCAAGCCGCTCTACACGCTGTTTATTCGGCAGCACCTCTAAAGTTTCGCCGTTAAATTTTATCTCTATCGAAATCTTTAAATTCTCTCGCGCCGCCTCATTTTTCGCGGGCAAAATTTCACCGCCGATCGCCATTTTGCCGCTATCCGTTAGCGCCCCGTTATTAAAAGATAAAATTCCGCCCTCGCTTAAAATTTTACTATCGTCGCTCGCATCCGCGGAGCGCAAAATTTTATCGCTGGCTGCTCCGCCGTCGCTTATTGCCGAAATTTCATTTCCCCCGGATAAAATTTCATCCGGCGAAGCCTCGCTAAGCGCGGCTTTTTCAAAGCCCACGCGATTTACGGCGATTACGGGCAGGGAGTTTGCCGCCGCATGCCCGCGCTGTACCGCGACCCAGGCCTCTAGCTGACGCGCCTTTTCGTCCTCGTCGTCGCCGTCGAACCACCCGATCGCGGTCGGATATATGAGCAGCTCGGCACCGCGTAGCGCCATCGCGCGCGCCGCCTCGG
>CAUUSU010000140.1:0-4657 GCA_963547835.1 uncultured Campylobacter sp. | reverse complement strand
TCCCGCACTGCCGCTCGTGCTCGGCATGGAATTTTCACTTTCGCTTTCGGCGCTAGAATTTTTGCCTTTGTCTCCGGCACTAGAATTTGTTACGCCGCCGGCGGAGCCTTGCGCAGAGTTCGCGGCGCCCGAGCTTTGCGCGGAATTTCCGCCGCTCGAATTTGCTTTTAAATTTGCCGCCTCATTTTGTTTTTGTACCGAGACCTCCGCAGAGTTTAGCGCATCTTTGGCGGCATCCGAGCTAAGCGTTTCTTTAAGCGAGCTTTTCGCGTCTTTTAGCCCCGCATTTAGCGTCTCTTTGACCGAGTCTATGCCGCCTTTTATCTCGTCGAGCTCCTCAAACGTGAGCTTTTTGCGCACGCCTTCGCTTGCTTGCGTGATGCTCTCTTTATATTTTTTTGCGTCCTCTTTGAGCTCGGCGATGCGAAGCTCCTGATCGAAGCTTGATTTTGCGTCGTTGATGGTTTTTTTGATGACTTTGAAGTATTTCGCGAGCTCGACCAGTACTTTCGGGAGTTTTTCGGGCCCCAGCACGATTATCGCGATGATTAAAATGACCGTAATTTCAGGCATACTGATACCAAACATAAAATTTCCTAACGTAAAAAGTGGCGTATTGTAACTAAAATTTCATTAATCTTAAATTTAGCGCCCGTCTCGGCTGCTTTGCGTGATAAAAAGCGCAATCTCGTCGGCGAGCAAAAAGTTGGGATTATAAAATTTGCCCTCGGCAAATTTCAGCTTTTTTGCCTGCACGAGCAGCCGCGCGCTGCTTAGCTCCGCAGCGTCTAAAATTTGCGCGTCCACGCCCAAAATACAGCGCAATCCGAGAAATATGCGCTCAAGCTTTTTATCCTGCGCGCTTAGAGCTTCGCGCTGTTTTTGCAGCGGATCTGCGATGTAGTCTCGCAAATTTTTAGGCGAGCTAAGGCGCACCTGAGCGCTAGTTCCGACCGCAAATGCCCCAAATCCAGCGTAATCCTCGCCGCGCCAGTAGGCGAGATTGTGCTTACAGCGCAGTCCGCGCGCGGCAAAATTTGAAATTTCATACTGGCTAAAGCCGCTATCTCCCGCAAGAGCAAAGAGAAATTTAGCTAGAGCCGCGCTTTCCTTTTTAAAGCTTTCGCGCCCGAAAAAGGGCGTGTTTTCCTCAAGGCTCAGCGCATAGGCGCTTAGATGCGGCACTTCGCAGCGCGCAAGCTCAGCCATTTCAAATTTTAAATTCCTTTTATCGTCAAATTTGCTCGAATAGATTAGATCTAAATTTATATTATCAAAGCCCGCCGCTTTGGCATTTTGCACCGCCAGAAAAATCTGTGCCGCACTGTGCGCGCGACCGAGGAATTTTAGCTTGGCATCGTTGAAGCTCTGCGCGCCGAAGCTGATGCGATTTACGCCGAGCCCGCGCATCGCCCTAAGCCAAGCGGGACTAGCGGAGTTTGGGTTAGCTTCCGAGCTGATTTCGGCTTTGGCGGCAAAATGCGGCGCGAGCAGCGCAAAAATTTCATCATAAAGTCTCGCATCTACGGCGCTTGGCGTGCCTCCGCCGATAAAAAGCGTCGAAATTTGCGCATGCGGATTTTTCGCCAAAAAGTCGCGCACTTCAAGCCGCAGTGCCGAAAAATACTTGCGCACGAGGCTAAATTTGTCGCTGAAGGAGCCAAAGGCGCAATAGGGGCATTTGGAGGTGCAAAACGGCACGTGGATGTAGATGTGCAAGGGCGGTCCTATAGGCTAAATTTACGTCGCAAAATTTAGCGAATTAATTTGAAAATTTATATAAATTTTAAGCCTCTTAACGCAAATTTTAATATTTTTAGGTAGAATTTTGAGAAATTTTTTGTGAGAAAACGAGATGGAAAAAGAGAAAAATTACAGACCAAATGTCGCTGCAATAGTACTTTCGCCCTCGTATCCGTTTAATTGCGAAATTTTAATCGCGCAACGAAGCGACATCAAAGGCGCCTGGCAGTTTCCTCAAGGCGGTATCGATGATGGTGAGACGCCTAAGATGGCGATCCGTAGAGAGCTAGGCGAGGAGATCGGAACAAGCAAAGTCGATATCATCGCTGAGTGCCCGAAGTGGCTTAGCTACGACTTTCCCGATGGAGTAGCTCAAAAGATGCGCCCATACGACGGGCAAATTCAAAGATATTTTTTGGTGCGATTGCGAAGCTTGGTCGATATAAACATCAATACTAAACTTCCGGAGTTCGACGCATTTAAATTCGTAGGCGCGAATGAGGTTTTAAGGCACGTAAATCACTTCAAAAAGCCGATTTACGCGACGGTTTTAAAATATTTTAAGGAGGAGGGTTACATTTAATGCTGATCGTTCAAAAATACGGCGGTACGAGCGTCGGCACGCTAGAGCGGATCGAGGCGGTTGCGCAGCGCGTGATAAAGACTAAAAACGAAGGACACGATGTCGCGGTAATCGTCTCTGCGATGAGCGGCGTTACCAATCAGCTCATCGAGCAGGCGGAATTTTTTACTAAAACTCCCGTAGGCAGAGAGATGGATGTGCTGCTAAGCTCGGGCGAGCGCGTCACGAGCGCACTTTTAGCTATCGCGCTAAATGCCAAGGGCTATGCTGCGATCGCGTTTAGCGGGCGAGGCGCAGGCATCGTGACGGATAATTTTCACACCAAAGCTCGCATCGTCTCTATCGATCCAAAAAGCATGCAAGAGGCGTTAAAGCAGGGCAAAATCGTCGTCGTCGCGGGCTTTCAAGGTATCAGCACCGCAGGCGAAGTAACTACGCTCGGGCGAGGCGGAAGCGATCTTAGCGCAGTCGCCGTCGCAGGAGCGCTGAATGCCGATCTGTGCGAAATTTACACCGACGTGGACGGCGTATATACGACCGATCCGCGCATCGAGCCAAAGGCTAAGAAGCTTGATCGTATCAGCTACGACGAGATGCTTGAGCTTGCGAGCTTGGGGGCGAAGGTTTTGCAAAATCGAAGCGTTGAGCTTGCGAAGAAATTAAACGTAAATTTGGTGACGCGAAGCAGTTTTAACGATCATGAAGGAACACTCATAACAGGAGAAGAAAAGATGGAAGATGCGGTAATTAGCGGCATTGCACTGGATAAAAATCAAG
The DNA here is from genome assembly GCA_963547835.1 of uncultured Campylobacter sp. GTDB lineage: Bacteria > Campylobacterota > Campylobacteria > Campylobacterales > Campylobacteraceae > Campylobacter_B. Next base: position 1,554 of record CAUUSU010000140.1, on the reverse strand, counting down.
CAAGAATTACGATTAGAAACGTAGAGGATCGCCCCGGCGTCGCGGCTGAAATTTTCTCCGCGCTTGCAAGCAAGGAGATCAACGTCGATATGATCGTGCAAAATATCGGACGAAACGGCGAGACGAATTTGGGCTTTACCGTGCCGCAAAACGAGCTAGAGACGGCCTATAGGGTAATGAAAGAGGTAAATCCAAATCCGAATTCCATCATCGAATCGGACGCCGATATCGTAAAGGTTTCTTTGGTAGGCGTTGGTATGAAAAGCCACAGCGGCATAGCCAGCAAGGCGTTTAAGACGCTTGCGGACGAAGGGATAAATATCCAGATGATCTCCACGAGCGAGATTAAAATTTCGATGATCGTAGAGGCCAAATACGGCGAGCTCGCCGTGCGCGCGCTGCATAAAGCCTACGATTTGGATAAATAATGCAGGATCTGCACACTTGGAGCGTCACGGCGATGCGCTCCGAGCCCGGACTTGAGTGGCTCGAGGATCGTAAGGAGGACTGGACTCCGCTTTTAGCATCAAAGCTAAAATTCCTCCACGACGGCTTTGCTTTCATCGTCATCTGCGACGATGAGCGAAGCTGGTTTAGCGAATACATCATCAAAAAGATAAACTCCTCGACCAACTCACGCCCGCTACTGCCGTTTTTTTCGCTGCGCTCGCTCTACCGCGGCGGCGTAAATAGCTTGGAGGACGCGCTTCTGCTAAACGATATGCTAAGCCTTGCGTTTGCCAACGGCTTTATATATTTTTACATCGGCAACGGCAACCATCCGCTAGCCAAAATCGCCAAAAGCCACGAAGATAGCTATCTGTGGCTCATCGACGAGAGGCTGCAAAACAGCTTTTATATGAGCGAGAGCGATCCGAGCCTGGATCTCAAACTGATCCAGCTTTTTAAAATTTTAGACAAAAGCATCAACGCCGTGCTTTTTGACGAAGTGGTGCTTTGAAAATCATAAATCAGATCGTTTTAACGAACGATTATGAGGGCTTTAAAGATAAAATTTTAGCCGAAATTCCGCGCAAAAATTTAAGGTTTTTCGAAAGCACTGAACTTAAGATCGACGAGGCGCGAAAGATCATAGACGAAGCCTACGTCGCCGAGCGAGAGAATAAGATCATCGTCATCGCTGCTACGAAATTCGGCGAGGAGGCGCAAAACGCCCTGCTTAAAATTTTAGAGGAGCCGCCTAAAAACACGGTATTTTTCCTGATCACCCCCTTCATCAACGCCCTGCTGCCTACCATCCGCTCGCGCCTCGTGGTGCAAAATCTCTGCGTGCGAAAGCCCAGATACCGCACCGGGTTAAATTTGACCAGGCTCAGCCTAAAGGAAGCGGTGGAGTTTATCGACGCGCAGATCGCGCTGGAGCGTAAGGGCGAGCTGGATAAGACGGCGCTAAAAGCGCTCATCGGCGAGATCGCGTTAGAGTGCTTCGAGGCGGGCGTTAGGCTAAGCGGCGATGAGCTGCAGCGAATTGACCGCTTTGGGCGCATCCCCTGCATTCGGGGAAAGCTGTATCTCAGGGCCGACCTCGATGAG
>CAUUSU010000139.1:0-4672 GCA_963547835.1 uncultured Campylobacter sp. | reverse complement strand
GAGCGCCTTTGAGTGCAGATATTCGCCCGTTAGCTTGCCTGCGTAGCACGCCGCGACGCACAGCGCGAAGCAGACGAGCCCGATTACGCAACAGGCGTAGAGGATGTTTATCTCGCCAAAGGCAAAGGTCACGCCCACGGCCATCGCGTCGATGCTGGTAGCGATCGCGCCCAGCACCATCTCCTTCGTGCTTAGGCGTAGATCTGGCTCGTCCTGCTCGCGGCGGGATTCAATGATCATCTTAACGCCTAAAAACGATAAAATTCCAAACGCGACGAAGTGATCGATCTGCGCGATAAATTTTACGAAATTTATCCCCAAAGCGTAGCCTGCAAGCGGCATTATGAACTGAGCCGCCGCGTAGAAAAATGCGATGCGCGCAATCTGCGCAAATTTAAAATTCAGATATTTCGCGCCGTTTGAAATGCTAAGCGCGACGCTGTCCATCGCAAGCGCGAAAGCGATGAGTAAAAGCTCCATATTTAGCCCTTTTGGTATTATAAAAGCGTTGATTATACATTAAAATTTTCGAAATAAAATAATCAATCTTTAATTAGGGAAAAACTTTGCTTAAAAAATTAATCCTTTGTTTATTGCCGCTATTTGCGACTGCTAGCTGGGAAGAGGTCGCCGTAAAGGGGCTGGACGTGATGCTTAGTGCGGGCGCGGGCGATAGCGAAAATTTTAAAAACTCACTAAGCACCCTGATCGAGCGTGCCGCAAATGAATACGAACGCGCTGGCGTGCAGGATTACGAGCTCGATCTGCCTAGCTACATTACCGAGCGCGCGGGCAAAAAAAGTATCGCCGTGCAGAATATGCAAAGGCTGGCGAGCAAGAAGCTAAATCTTGCCATAGAGCCGATCAAAAAGCTCGTACTCGCTAAAATAAAAGATATGTCCGAAGCCGATACTAAGGCGGTAATGAGCGGCGAGGTGTTATTCAGCCACTATCTGCGCACCAATGCCTTTGATGAAATTTACGAAATCATTCGCCCTTTGGCACGTGAACTAGGAACTGATGCGAGCTTTGCTAAAAGCTTTAAAAGTGCCGTCGGACGCGAGCCTGGAGACGATTTTAGTAGCGAATTCAGCAGCGCCTTTATCAACGAAAGCTTTGATTTTTTAAGCAAAAACGAAAGGGAGTTTCGTAAAAACTCGGGCGCGATTTTAAACGCCATAAAGACGATCAGATAGGCGCGACCGCACTAAAATCTCGGCGAAATTTTACTTTAAATTTATGAAAAATTCTATCTCGGAGCTCGCGGAAAATTTTAATTCAAAATCCGCTTTAAATTTTATCTCAAATCAGACGTGCAAGCGCGCGAAAAATACAGCGCGCGGCGGCGCGATAAATTTTGCTCCCACTCTCTGCTTCAAAGGAAATTTCAAATTTCAAGATGCAGCCACCGAGTTAAATTTCATCCGCGAAAGAAATTTAAAATTTTATCCTGCTTCGGTGAGTTTTGCCGCGTGTAATCGTACTTCGTGCAATCTTACCGCGCTCTATTCCGCTCCGCGCGTCAAAAATCTTGAAAGAAAATCTGCTTTAAATTCCGCGGCTCTTGTGCTAAATTTAAAGTCCGCGCAAATTCCAAGCTGCGTCGAAAATAAAGCTTTAAATTCCGCAAAAGCCCCCACAATAAATCTTTGCGAAAATTCCACAAGAAATTTCAGACTAAATTTTATATTAAATTTTACGAAAAATTCCACTCATAGCGGCACAAATAGCGTAAGTTTGCTAAGCCGTGCGAGCGCCGTAAACGATCCAAATTTAAGCCCCGCAAAAAGCCTCGCTGCCGCTCATGCGCGACGCTCAAAGAAAAATTTTACTGGGGTTCTTGCAAACGATCCATGCTCCGCTCATACGCCGCAGGGCTTTAGCTATGGTTCCGCGCGAAGCCCCGGCGCTCCGCAAAATTCTAATACTACACAGAATTTTAACTCCGCAAAAAATTTAAATTCTACGCAAAGCTCGAATTCTACGCAGAGTTTCGGGCAAAATTCTAATTCCGCGCAAAGCCGTGCGCAAAACCCCGCTCCGCCTAGCAGGCTGTGGGATCTGGGGCTACTTTTCGTAGCGATCGTTTGGGGCTGTACCTTCGTGCCGGTTCAGCGCGCGCTGCATAGCGGCGACGTTTTTAGCTTTTTATTTTGGCGCTTTTTGGCGGCGAGCATTTTTACCTACCTCGCCTGCCTGCGCTTCGGCGTCAAATTTGACCGCGGCACGATAGGGCGGGGCGTGTTTTGCGGGCTGATGCTATTTTGCGATTTTTCGTGCCAGACCATAGCGCTTGATTATGCGCTGTCATCGACGGTGGCGTTCATTTTGGGGCTCAACGTCGTCATCGTGCCCTTTTTAATGCTTGCTTTTTTTGGTAAAAAAGTCGGTGCGAGCGCCTTTGGCGGTGCGGTCGTGGCGCTTTTGGGGCTGTATTTTTTAAGCGGAGCAAGCGGCGCGGTAGGATTTGGCATAGGCGAGCGGCTAACGCTAGTTTCGGCGTTTGCATACGCGCTTCATATCGTATTTACGGGCGTCTGTGCGCACAAAAGCAATCTCTACGGCTTTGTGATCGTGCAGTTTATCTGCGTCTGCGTCTGCGCGCTAATCGCGGCAGTTTTCGTCCCGCACGCGGAATTTGAAGGCGAGATAAAGGTGTTTGGAAATTTGATCTTTTCGCCGAACTTCGATTTCGTTTTCGCGCTGGTTTTGACCTCGATCTTTGCCACCGTCGCGGCGTTCGTGATCCAAACAATGGCGCAAAACCGCGGCGTAAGCGAGATAAAAACAGTGCTTATTTTCGCGCTGGAGCCCGTAAGCGCCGGCATTATGGGGTATGCTTTCGGCGAGAAGCTAAGCGCGCTTCAAATTTTAGGCGCGGTGCTGATACTCGCAGGCATCCTGCTTAGCGAGCTGGGCGGGCTTTTAGGCGCGAAGTTTGCTAAAGATCGAGCTTACGAAAAAACAGACCGAGGCGACTAGGATTATCGAAGCGCCGCTGGTTAGATTGAGCTTAAAGCTCAAAACAAGCCCCGCCGCGCAGAAAAGTGCCGATAGCGCGCAGCTTATCGCCATCATCGAGCCTAGGCTTTTTGAAATTTTTTCGGCGATGAAGGGCGGGATCGTCATCAGCGAGATCACCAAGATTAGCCCCACGATCTGAATCGACGCGACCACCGCGAGGCTCGCCATCACTACGAGGACATAGTAAAAGACGCTCGTATTCACTCCGCGCAGCAGAGCAAATTCCTTATCGAAGCTGATCGCTAAAAACTGCCTGTAAAAGCACGCCGTAAGCGCCGCAAATGCCGCGCCGCAAATGCCGATGAAGATTAAATTTTCATGATTTATCGCTAAGATCGAGCCGAATAAAAAGCTCATCAGATCGGATTTGTATCCAGGCGTAAGATCGGCGAAGATTATCCCCAGCGCCATTCCAAACGCCCATATCGCGCCGATTACGGCGTCGAAGCGCTCGGTGTTTCGCAGCGTGACGTAGGCGATGAGCAGCCCCAAAAACAGCGCAAATACGCTAGCTCCCAGCACGGGCGAGATGCCTAAAAATAGCGCGATGCCGATGCCGCCGTAAGCGCCGTGCGCGATGCCGCCTGCTATGAAGCTCATGCGATTTATCACGACTAAAGAGCCCACGACGCCACAGACTATGCTGACCAAAAGCCCGCCAAGCAGGGCGTTTCGCATGAAATCATAAGATAAAATTTCAGCCATTTTCGCCCTCCTTGCAGCAGCATTCGTTAAGCGCGAGATCGACGGCGCAGAAGTGCCCGTGTTCGCGTCGCAGATGATCTAAAAATTCCGCTCTGCCTCCAGGATCGATCTCATGGGTGTGCGCCGAGCCGTTTGCGACGTAAAGAGCGCGGTTTGCGTAGTTTAGCGCAAGCTGCACGTCGTGGCTGATTAAAATTATGCCGCAGCCGCCCTCGTTTAGGGATTTTAAAAGCTCGTAAATTTGAACCTGCCCCATCGTGTCGATGCTCGCTAGCGGCTCATCAAGAAGTAAAATTTTAGCCTTCGCGCACAGCGCCCGCGCGATGTAAACGCGCTGTCTTTGTCCGCCGCTAAGCTCGCTGATACGGCAGTCTGCAAGGTCTTGCATGCCTACGCGCCCCAAGGCTTGCATGGCTTGCTCGCGCTCGGATTTGGAGTAGAAGCCTAAAATTTTCTTATCTATCAGCCCCATTAAAACGACTTCGAGCACGCTTATGGGAAAGCTTTTGTTTATCGCTATAAACTGCGGCACATAGCCCATTTGCGCTCTGGCAAGCGCGGGCGATCTGCCTAAAATTTCGATCGTGCCCGAGCTTGGTCGCAGCAGCCCCAAAAGCAGCTTTAAAAGGGTGCTTTTGCCGCCGCCGTTGGGCCCAAAAATCGCTAAAAAATCGCGCAGCTCGTAGTTCAAGTTTATATCTTTTAAAATTTCGCGTTTTTCGTAAGCAAAGTTTAAATTTCTTATCGTCACGTCCGCCATGAACGCCCTTTCGCCTAGATTTTGAAAGCATTTATTATAGCCCAAATTCGGAAAAATTGCCAAATTTTGCTATTATTACAAAAAATTTAAAGGCGAGCGGTGGAGAAAATCGGCGAAAAATCAGATGAAAATAGCTGGGATAAAAAGTCCGAAAGTTACGCTAAATTTAGCGGCGAGCCGGGC
>CAUUSU010000138.1:0-4691 GCA_963547835.1 uncultured Campylobacter sp. | reverse complement strand
TCGGAGCGGTGATGGCGGTCGGACAGATCGCGGGCAGCTTCGCAGGCTCAAGCCTAGTGATGCGATGCGACGTAAAATTCGTGCGCAAGATGCTTCTATTCGTCGTTGCCGCCACGATTTTAAAGCTATTTTACGGACTGATCGCAAATTGATTACAGGACCGATTGAGGGCTATCGCAAGTTGATTGCAGACTGGTTGAGGGCTGATCGCGGGTTAATCTCAAGCCAAAATCATAGAATTTTATACAGGATTTCGTATAAAATTTCATGTAAAATTTTATGAGCTCTCGTCGATCTATTTCAATGACATTGATCTTGCTGCCGCAGTAGCGCAGATCTTGCTGTAAGGTCGCGCCAGTCTCGCTTCGATGGCGCTGATTTTACCGTAGCGTTGTGCTGATCTTGTCCGACTACGCTAATTTTCCGCTGCTGCGATGTTGATTCTATTGTTGTTGCGTCGGAAGCCTCGCTTGTCACGAGGTCTTTGATTTTATTATTTTGGTGGCGCTGATTGCTCCGCTACATCGACAACCTCGTTGCTACACTTGCTACTGCGAGGATTTTGTTGCGTTGCGCTTTTTTATGGCGGCGCTGTTCTTTCTGCTGCGATGGTGGCGATTTTGGCGCTGCTTTTACCGTCCCGTCGCCCGTATCACTACCGTGGGGGGCTTGGTTTTGCTGTCGCGATATCGCGATCTTGATGGTGCAGGGATTTGATTTGCTGCCGCAACGATGCTGATGAAGTTTCATCCATCCGCATCGGTTAAATTTAGCCGTACTGTCCGTATCTATTTCGTCGTATCGCCATGCATTCATTCGGTGCCGCCGATAGAGTCGTCGTATTGCCGAGCGCGCGGCGTTATCATGCTCGTACTTATGAAATTTTATATGTTTATGCCCACAAAATTTAAAATATCGTTCCATAGATCATTTTCCGCGCTGCCGTACGTACTACCAAACCAACTCTCAGCGATTAAATTTAGCCGCACTTTCACGCGCTGTTTTGTTGCGCCTGTTAGCTCTTTTAAATTTGCCGTTTCGCCGCCATGGCTCGCTTTCCGCGCTAGCCTCACCTGTATTTGCACGATAAATTTAACCGCATTGCCGCGCCTGTACCAACAAATTTAGTTACCCTCGCCGCCCGTTAAATTTTATCGTACCCGCTGCGCCCGCAATCTCGCCCGCGAAATTCCGCCGCCTAAAGCAATGCTAAAATATTTTGCGATAAAATGGACGAAATTTTTCACAAAGGATTTAGTATGCAGATCATCTCGACTCCCGATGCGGCGCAGGCCATCGGGCCGTACTCTCAGGCGATCAAGACGGACGGACTCATCTTTACCTCGGGGCAGATCGCGCTTAAGCCGGACGGCGAGTTCGTCGCGGGCGGCGTGGAGGCGCAAACGAGGCAGGTTTTGCAAAATCTCGCCGCGATCCTGAAAGAAGCGGGCGCTACGCTGCAAGATGCCGTCAAAACGACGATTTTCCTAGCCGACATGGGCGATTTTGCCGCGGTGAACGAGATATACGCAGCGGCGTTCGGCGAGCACAAGCCCGCTCGTAGCACGGTGCAGGTCGCCAAACTCCCCAAAGGCGCGCTTGTGGAGATCGAAGTAATAGCGCTGGCTAAGTAGCGCTAAATTTTGATCGCCGAGGCACTACGAGTGCGCGTTTGCGGTTAAAATTTAGACGCGGGCTGCTCGAAATTTAAACGGCTCGCTTTGGTTTTGTAGCTGCGCGAGCTTTTAAATTTAGATTTTCAAAGCCGCGCCAAGTGCCCGCGGGTTTATGTAAACAGCACATCTGGTGTGCTAAGGCGTTAAAATTTCTCGCTCAAAATGGGATCAAAATGATAGAAGAGCTTATTCAAAAATCTAAAAATATCACGGCAGCGGGGCGCAGCGACATAGAGCCTGCGTGGATCGCGCAGGCGCAGCGGCGGCTCGGTTTCGCGCTTCCTGCGAGCTACAAGCAGATGCTGCTAAGATACGCTAGCGTCAGCGCAGCGGGGACGGAGCTAAAAACGATCGCGCCGCCCGAGTTTGCGGATAGTGCCGACGCCGACATCTGCTACACGTATGAGGTAAATCTCAAAAACGGGCTATTTGCCGCGGACGAGCTCGTATTCTTGCAGCTCGAGGAGTATTATTTTAAAATTTCGCTCGCAAGCGACATAGCGGACGGCTCGCCAAACACGGCGCGTGGCAAGACGGCGGAGAGCATGAGCGGCGAAGTCATGGGCGAGACGGTGCGTGATACAGTGATAGCGACGGTATCCGACGGTGCGAAAAATAGGGCACCTGGCGACGAAGCGCGCGCGGAGAGATCGCCGGATGCGGCGCGCGATATGAATGCCGGAGTGGTAGACGAAACGACGTGTAAAACAGCGGGCGCAACAACAAGCGAAACGGCAGGCGACGCAGCAAGTGGAGCGATGAAAGAGATAGCGAGCGAGCGGGCAGATGACGCGCCGTGCGAATACAAGGTCTATGTGCGCGACTACGCGGAGGGTGAGGATAGGCTTTTGCGGACGATTTTTACGGGTTTTTGGAAAAATTTTAAAACGAAATTTAACGCAAAATCAGGAGCGATAAATGGGACTGTTTGGCATTTTTAAAAAGGATAAATTTGACGTCGATGTGCGTGCGGACGGCGTTTTCATCGGCGGCGTAAACTGTGAGTTTGATCTAGCTAAGCTTAACGAAGCCTTGGGACAGCCCGCGTGATCGATGACGGGGAGGGCAAAAGCCGCTATTTTTGGGACGAGGCGGGGATTTTCGCCTTCGTGCGCGCAGGCGAGCTCGCAGAGCCGAAGCTTACCGAGATAATTTTGATGCTTGAGGTCGCAAAGGGCGTGCAGCACGAAGTTCCGCGCAAGCTCTACGGCGGCGCATTCACGCTTGAGGGCAGACCGCCGCTTGAGGCCGTGCCTGAGCAGGAGCTGCGCGGCGCATATATATTTTGGAGCTTAGTCTAGGCAAATTTGAAGTCTCGCTAGCTCTCGCAGAGGCCGTGCAGGAGCGCATAGGCGCGATGGACTTTGCCGAGCGATTTGCTAAGCGCGACACCGACGAGATCGCAGACATCGTGCGAGCTGCGAAAATGCCGATAGGGCGCGTCTGCATCAATCAAAAAGAGAAAAAGCTAAAGCGCAAGCCGAGCGATAAATTTAAGCTTCCGCGCGCAGCCGGCGAGACGCTAGCGTTTAAAAATTTCAATTTCAAAATCGCCGTGATGAACGAGCTGATGTATGAAAAAGCCCTGCTACAGCCTAAATTTGACGTGTTTGAGTACTGCGAGGAGCGCGGCATCGATCCGTATGCGGACTTTGGCGCGCTGCCGCAAGCCAAAAAGTGGTTCAAGGACTATCCGGTTCCTGCGGATTTGGCGGAGCAGGTGAGCGAGCTATATCTTGACGGCGGAAATGAAATTTATCTGCAAATCGCGCCTGATTGGGACGGCGAGGACGGGCTTTTTGACATCAAAAATATCGATGCTGCCGAGCTTGCGCAATTCAAAAATCTTAAAAAAATCGAAACGACCGGCATCGGCATATCTAAAAAGGCGCGAAAAACCTGCGCGGATCTGGGGGTTGCGATAGTTGATTGAGTGCGGAGATAGACTTTGAGCCTTACGGCGCGCGTTTTTGAGAAAATTTAAATAAGCTTAAACTCTCGCGGCACGTTCTTTAAAAAGGTCACAATCGTTACTGTGCCGCGCAAAATTCTACTTATAGCAAGCGCTATAAATGAGCTTTGAAAGGCGCTTGGCAAAGCATCTGACATGTCTAATTTGGCGCGCGTTACAAAGCTTTGAGAAAGCTCGTTTGCAGCGTAAGAGCCACGCCGCTAAATGTGCGAGATGAGTGTGTTGCGCGAGTAAAAATAGTTCGCTTTTTAATTTTGGAAAAAATCGCTGCGTAGCAAGGGGATTAAATTTGCCGCTTTTAAATTTTAAAATTTACAAAGAGCGGCGCGCGGCTTTGAATGTGCGATTAAATTTAGATTTCATAACGGATAAATTCTAAGCGTGGTTAAATGCGTTTTTAATTTTGCTTGCAGCCTGTGTCGCACTGCAAAACAGAGTGCGAGAACAGATTGTGTTTGCGCGCGCGGCGCGGATTAAATTAAAATTCCAGCTTTGAAATTTAGCCTGAATTTACGGCTCGCACTTAAGAAGTGATTTTTTGCGCTGATACCGAAAGCCTAGAAGATGTTTTAAATGCTCAAGTCGAGAAAGTGTTTTGCAGGATGGCTCGCAAGAAAGCGTTTTTTATAAGCTGATTGATGGGCTAGAAAGTGCCTTGAAAGCTAGCTTTAGCGGGTTTATAAAATTTTTGAGAACTCGTACCGGAGGGCGTATTAAAGCTAACGAGATGCGGCGCTACTTTGCTGTTTTAAAACGCCGCTTCGAGGCTAAATTTCATAGCCGCATAAAGCCGTCGTCGTAGCTGCCTTCTAGCTTGCGGCGCATATCCTCGCGCCATTTTGGCGTAAGTGTCGTAAGTAGGTTAAATTTTGCTAGCAACCCTTCATCGAGGCGATCGCCGTAAAATAGACGGTTAAGCTCCATCACGCTCATCATAGCGGGGTCGCGTTCCACGACGTAGATCTCGTCGCCCGCGCGGCACGAGCCCGCCTCCAGCACGCGGTAGTACCAGCCGGTAAGTCCGCTGCGCGCGATCTCCGCCG
>CAUUSU010000137.1:0-4696 GCA_963547835.1 uncultured Campylobacter sp. | reverse complement strand
TACTTTCACCATAAAAGAATGTCGTAAAGAAACATCGTTTATTGATAGAATACTGGGCGAAAGCCAATTTTGTATGAAATTTATAGCGATAAAACGTATCCCCAATGAGTATGAGCCGAGCAAGCGGTATCGTGACGATCCAAATTTTATATTCAATAGCACGAAACGGGATTTTGATGTGTTTTTAAAAAATATAGATTCTGAAGAAAGCTGCCTCGGTATTATTGATTGCTATGAGGCTAGATTAGACAACCACGGAAGCAGATATATAGGATTTATGAAGCTTTTTGAGCTTATGAAATGATATGATGTTGGCAGTATTATATTAATTTGAAGTAACGATATCAAGCGCCCTAGCTCCGTGCGTAGCAAAACATAAAATTCCTCGTAAAATTTTACGCTTGACATCTTACGAATAGATTTTACCGAAGTAAAATTTTATCGGATGGCGCCGCACCTCGTGCTTCGAGCGCAAAACGTTTAGCAAATATCGCGATAAATTTAAACTTATAATAGTGGAGTTTGAAAAAAAGACGCGCCGCTTTGAAAGCGCGTACGAAGCTACGTGGCGACATTTGTGGCAAGCGGTGCAAGCCATATCGCTAATTTAGAGCAAAATTTTAAATAAGGCTAAATTTAAGAAATTTAACCGTTCATTATCGATAGCAACTCGGTGTTGTCTTTGGTTTTTAGCATCTTGGCGTATAAAAATTTCAGCGCCTCGACGTCGTCCATCGTCGAGATAGCCGAGCGTAGCGCCCAGATCTTTTGCAGATTTTCGCTGCCTTGCAAAAGCTCCTCTTTGCGCGTGCCTGACTTGGTGATATTGATCGCGGGGTAAATTCTACGATCCGAGATGTTGCGATCGAGGATGATCTCGCTGTTGCCCGTGCCTTTAAACTCCTCGAAGATCACGTCGTCCATTCGCGAGCCGGTCTCGATGAGTGCGGTAGCGACGATGGTAAGCGAGCCGCCGTTTTCGATGTTTCGCGCCGCACCGAAGAAGCGCTTCGGCTTATGCAGGGCGTTTGCGTCCACGCCGCCGCTTAGGACTTTGCCGCTGCTAGGCGTGACGGTGTTGTAAGCGCGCGCGAGGCGGGTGATGCTATCGAGCAGGATGACGACGTCCTTGCCGTTTTCGACGGCGCGTTTTGCCTTTTCGATGACGAGCTCGGCGACGCGGACGTGGTTGAACGCGGGCTGATCGAAGGTCGAGCTAAACACTTCGCCGCGCACGCTGCGCTCCATATCGGTCACCTCCTCTGGGCGCTCGTCGACTAGCAGCACCAAAAGCTCGACCTCGGGGTGGTTGCGCGTAATGCCATTGGCAAGCTCCTTCATCAGCTCCGTTTTACCGCTACGCGGAGGCGCCGTGATGAGCCCGCGCTGCCCCTTGCCGATCGGAGTGAAAAGATCGAGCACGCGACCGGTAAGGCGCATAGGATCGTATTCAAGCTTGAGCTTTTCGGTCGGGAAAAGCGGCGTGAGATTGTCAAATAGCGGGCGCTCTCTGGCCTCTTGGATGGATTTGTAATTGATCGCCTCGATCTTTAAAAGCGCGTAGTACTTCTCCTGATCCTTCGGCTCGCGCACCTGGCCCGTGACGATATCGCCGACGCGCAGGGCGAATTTGCGGATCTGGCTGAGGCTCACGTAGGCGTCGTTGGCGCTGTCGCTTAAATTTGAATCTATGCCGCGCAAAAAGCCGTAACCCTCGGCGGTAACCTCCAAAATCCCCGTAAAAAGTATGAAGCCGCCCTGCTTCGTCTGCATACGTAAAATTTCAAAAACGAGCGCTTGGCGGCGGAATTCGCGCGGGTTCTCGACGCCTAGCTCGTCTGCTATGGCGATGAGATTTTCAAGATCCATCGAGCGGAGCTCCTCGATCTGGTAGCCCTCGACGGGAACGTGCGTTTTAGCGTAAGTTTTTCTGCCGTTTTGATTAGAATTTGAAACGGCGGTCTGAGCGGAATTTTGATTTGTATTTTCCATTTGTCCTCTTAGAGTGTGAAGTTATTAAATTTGGTTTTAAAAAAAGTTGCGAAATTTAAAAATTTAGTTTTCTTTATAAGCACCGAACCTTAAAATTTTTTGTTGCCTTCTGCTGATGAGCTCGTCTATGCTAAGATCGTCTAGCTTGTGCAACTCGGTTAAGACGTAGTTTCCAAGCGCTTTTATCGCACCGTCTTTATCTCTGTGAGCGCCCGTTTTAGGCTCTTTGATCACGTCGTCGATCAAGCCCAGCTCTTTTAGCTCCTCGGCGGTGATCTTTAGCGCCTTCGTAGCGGCCTCGCTTTTGCTCGGATCGTTCCACAAAATCGCGGCACAGCCCTCGGGAGAGATGACCGAAAAGATTGAGTTTTGAAGCATCGCTAAACGATCGGCCACGCCGATAGCTAAAGCTCCGCCGCTGCCGCCCTCGCCGATAACGACGGCGATCGTAGGGGTTTTAAGATCGCTGAGTTCATATAGATTTCGCGCGATAGCCTCGCTCTGGCCTCGCTCCTCAGCTCCGAGTCCCGGATATGCGCCCGGAGTATCAATCAAAAATAAAATCGGAAGGTTAAATTTCTCGGCAAGTTTCGCTACGCGCAGAGCCTTGCGATAGCCCTCCGGATGCGGCATGCCGAAATTGCGCTTCAACTTATTTTTGGTGCCGCGGCCCTTCTGCTCGGCGATTACGGCGATTTTGCGGTTACCCATAATGCCCAAATAGCACACGATCGAAGGATCGTCCCTAAAGGCGCGGTCGCCGTGAAGCTCCCTAGCGTCTTGCAAAAGCGCACGAATATAATCGATCGCGTAAGGGCGATCCGGGTGGCGCGCAAGCTGAAGTCTTTGGTATTCGTTTAAATTCTTATAAACTTTAGAAATTTCTTTTTCGAGGTTCTTATTTAAAATTTCGACCGCGTCCTCATCACCGCGAATTTTAGCGGCGGTGATATCCTCGTCGATCTGCTTTATAGGCTTTTCGAAGTCCAGATAGTTCGCCATCAATCCACTCTTTTGAAAATAAGCGATGCATTTGTGCCGCCGAAGCCGAAGTTATTGCTCATAACGCAATCGAGTTTGGCTTTTCTAGCGACGTTTGGCACATAGTCCAAATCGCAATCTGGATCTTTTGAAATTTGATTTATCGTAGGCGGTATGATGCCGTTTTGCATCGCTAAAAGGCTGATCGCAGCCTCTACCGCTCCGGCAGCGCCCAAGCAGTGTCCCAGCTGACCCTTGGTGGAGCTGACCGCAGGCACTTTGCCCTCGCCGAAAAGCTCTTTTAGCGCCGCAGTTTCATTTTTATCGTTTATTACTGTGGATGTTCCGTGAGCGTTGATATAATCAATCTTCGGGCGTCCCGCCATCTCGTAGGCTTTTTTCATAGCGCGTATCGGGCCGTCTAGGCTAGGCGAAGTGATATGATAAGCATCGCCGCTAGCGCCGAATCCTACGAGCTCGCCGTAAATTTTAGCGCCGCGCGCTTTTGCGTCCTCTAGCTCTTCTAAAACCAAAGCCGCCGCGCCTTCACCCATTACAAAGCCGTTTCGTTCCGCATCGAACGGACGTGAAGCATGCGCTGGATCGTCATTTCTAGCGCAAAGAGCCTTCATCGCGGCAAATCCGCCGATACCTACGGGACAAACCGCAGCCTCGGCACCCACTGCGAGCATCTTTTTCGCTTCGCCGATCATGATAACTCTCGCAGCGTCCATAATCGCGTGCGCGGAAGCCGCGCAAGCCGTAACGCTGGATAAATTGGGGCCTTTTAAGTTGTAATATATTGAAACAAAGCCGCCGAGCATATTTACTAATGCAGAGGGGATAAAAAACGGAGAAATTCGCCTAGGGCCGCGCTGCAAGCAGGTATTGGCATTTATCTCGATATTCGGTAAACCGCCTATACCGCTAGCGGAGCTAACGCCGAATTCGTCGCTATCGAAACCGCTAAATTTAGCGTCATCTATGGCTTCGCCCGCAGCTTTAAGCCCGAGTTGGATAAATCTATCCATCTTTTTTATCTCTTTTCCATCCTCGATTATGCTCGAAGGGTCGAAACCTTTTACTTCAGCTGCAATTTGAACCGGAAATTCGCTAGCGTCAAAGAGCGAAATTTTATCAACCCCGGTTTTTCCGTTACAGATATTTTCAAAACTGCTCTGTTTGTCAAGCCCGAGAGAGGTTATCATCCCGATGCCCGTTACTACGACTCGTTTCAAAACCGCTTCCTTAAAATTTTATTTCTTAGGCAAATTTTCTATATAATCTACTACGTCTTTAATGCTTACTAATTTTTCGGACTCGCTATCAGGGATCTCGATACCGAATTTCTCCTCTAAAGCCATTACTAGCTCAACTACGTCAAGAGAGTCCGCGCCCAAATCCTCGATAATTTTAGAGTCAAGTTTAACCTGATCCGGGCTAACGCTGAGTTGTTCTACAACTACGTCTCTTACATCTTCAAATACTGCCATTTTAGCACTCCTTTAAAAAAATACCGCGTAATTCTATAATATTTAACCTTAAATTCCGCTATTTAACGCTACATATAGAGCCCGCCGTTGATTTTAAGCGTCTCTCCCGTAATGTAACCCGCACCGTCACTGAGTAAAAACGCAACTCCTTCGGCAACGTCGCTCGTGCTTCCGAGGCGCTTAAGCGGGATGCTCGCTTCGTAGCTTGCTTTTACGTCGTCGCTTAGCGC
>CAUUSU010000136.1:0-4697 GCA_963547835.1 uncultured Campylobacter sp. | reverse complement strand
ATGCCGCAAATTTCGATCGTGCCGCCGCTTGCGTTTGCGACGGTGGTTTGCGCGGGCATTTTGATTAACGGCTTTTTTTCGATGGCGAGCGTTTTCGTGCTAAGCGCAGGGCTTGGAGTGGGCTCGGTGGGTGCATTTATGGGATCGGCGATGGCAGGAGGTTTTTTAGCGCAGCTCGTCTGCGGTACTATTTCAGATAAGTTTGGTCGCAAACGCGCCATAATGATAGTTTGCGTCGTGGGCCTTACTTCCTGCGCGGCGCTATTTTTTGCTAAAAGCTTCATCCTAACGTGCGCACTTGCGTTGATGTTGGGATTTGGCGCCTTTCCTTTGTATTCGCTCGCCATCGCGCGCGCAAACGACTCCATCACCGGCGAGGGCGCATCTCGCGTGCAAATTTCAGCGGCGATGCTCTTTATCTATTCGAGCGCGTCGCTCTGCTCGCCTTTGATAATCGGCGCGATGATGAAATTTTTGGGCGCAAACGGCTTTATCTGGGTGTTTTTCGCAGCGATGAGCTTTTTATTTATATTTGCTATCTTCCGCCCCGAGATCGCGCCGAAAAGATAGCTTTAAAATTTTAAATTTTTTCGTAGATCAAAAATTTATAATAAAACGCCGCGATTGCAAACATAAAGCCCATGCCGAAGGTGATTTGCGAAAGCGAAAATCCAAGCTCGAAGAAAAATCCGATCGCAGCCGACACGAGAGTGGCGACGATGAAATACGCCATATCGTTGTAAGCGATGACGCGCCCGAAAAACTCCCTATCGACGTGGCTTTGCAGCTGCGTAAAAGAATACGACCACACCGTCGTGATGAAAAATCCCGCCGCGATCATGCCCGCGAACGAAAGCCAGTAGTTAAACTCCAGCACCGCCCACAGCGCGATGCCCGCAAACTGCCCCAGCAATAGCCAAAAAAACGTATGTTTATTAACGATCTTGCTTAGCCATATCTGCCCGAAAAATGCAGCTGCCGAGCGCGACATATTCATAAGCCCGATGACTAGCGAGGCGCTTAAAATTTCTTTGTATTTATACTTCGCAAGAAGTGCGATTAGATTGTCGTAGGTGGTGACGGCGACGAAGGCGTGAAGAACGATGAGATGCACCACCAAAGGATGCGAGCGCAGGTAAGAAAACCCCTCCTTTAGCATCTTAAACACCGGCTCTGGCGCATTTCTTGCGAGGTCTTTAAAATTTAGCCGCAGCAGGATGAAAAAGGAAAAAACATATAAGCAAAAATCCAAAATAAAAGCCGCTCGCACGCCGAAATAGTGGATAAAAATACCCGCGCTCGCCATACCGAAAGTATATGTGATCGTCCAGATAATGCCCGTCATCTCGTTAGCAAGCTTGAGATAAGGACGGCTTAGAAATTTCGGCAGCGTAGATGATTCGGTTTGAAAAAACAGCGTGCCTGCGACACTGCGCACGACTACGATTAGAAGCAGCAGCCACAGATAATCCAAACTATCGATAAAAATCAGCACGAAAATACTGATCATCTCGGTTATAAACATCGCCGTCATCAGAGGCTTTGGTTGAAATTTATCCACGATGATGCCGTTAATGGGCGCTAAAAAAACATTCGGCACAAACGAAACGACGCCCACCGCCGTGATCGCCCACACCGGCGCGCCAAGCTCAATCAGCAGCGTAGCGACCCCCACCACAGAAAACCACAAGCCGAACATACATATAAAACCCGCCGAAAAGAGCAGTCGGTAGTTGCGCGAATGTCTAAGCAGCACGATGTATCTGATCATAAAATTTTATCCCGTAATTTAATATAAAAAATCTAGCGAAATTGTATCACGGCGCGCCTTAAAAGCCAAAATAAGCTAAAAATGCTATAATTGCGAAATTTTAATTCAGGAGTGAAAATGGAAGGGTTCGTAACTACGGTAATAGTATTTTGCGTCCTCATCGCGGCAATTCTAAAGATGGGGGTCAAGATCGTCTCGCAATCGGAAATTTTAATTATCGAGCGGCTGGGTCGCTTTCATAAGGTGCTCGACGGCGGCTTTCACATCATCGTGCCGTTTTTTGACGCGGTGCGCGCGAAGATGAGTGTGCGCGAGCAGCTTGTAGACATCAGCAAGCAGCAGGTCATCACCAAAGATAACGTCAACATAAGCGTCGACGGTATCGTGTTTTTGAAGGTCATCGACGGCAAGATGGCGCTTTACAACGTCGAGGATTATCGCCGCGCGATTTCAAATTTAGCGATGACGACGCTACGTAGCGCGATCGGCGAGATGAGCCTAGATAGCACGCTTAGTTCGCGCGATCAGTTAAATTCCAAACTGCAAATCGCTCTGGGCGACGCTGCGGATAACTGGGGCGTAAAGATCATGCGCGTGGAGATCTCCGAAATTTCGGTACCGCACGGCATCGAAGAGGCGATGAATATGCAGATGAAAGCCGAGCGCGAAAAGCGCGCGATCGAGCTTAAAGCCGAGGCTGAAAAAGCAGCCCTCATCCGAAATGCCGAGGCGCTAAAGCAGGAAAAGGTGCTCGAAGCCGAGGCGATCGAGCGCATGGCGGATGCGAAAAAATACGAGCAGATCGCGCTCGCGCAAGGTCAAAAAGACGCGATGGATAATATAAATTTAGCGATGAGCGCTTCTAGCTTTGCGGCGGAATACCTGCTCGCGCAAGGTCGCGTAAACGCTTTCAGCGAGCTGTCCAAAAACCCGAGCAAGGATAAAATTCTAGTGCCTTACGAAACGAGCGAGCTGATCGGCTCTCTTAGCGTGCTTAAAGAATTCCTCAGCAAAAACGGCGCGAAGGATCCTAAATGAACGCGCTGATTTTTATCATAATCGGCGTGATTTTGGCGATCGTCGAGCTTTTGGTAATGGATTTTACCTTTATATTTTTCAGCGCCGGATTTTTCATCACGGGGCTTTTGAGCTTCGGTTTTCATCTTGATTGGGACGTGCAGATTCTGCTTTCGTTCGTACTTTCGTTCGCGCTTCTGATCGCATTTAAAAAGCCGCTAAAATCACGCTTTTTCAAACCAGAAGAGAAGCATAAGGATAATTTTTTAGACGAAAGCGGCACCGGCACCGTCAAAAACGGCATGGTCTATTTCAAAGGTACGTTTTGGAAAAGCGATGAAATTTCGGATCTTAACGAGGGCGACCGCGTCGAAATTTTAGGCGTAAAAAACGGCCAGATCGTGATTAAAAAAGATAGCAGTCGAAATTCTAGCGGCGCAGACGGCGTAAATTTAAATAACGGCGACGCAAATTTAAGCGACGCGGACAGTACGAGTGCCGACGATAAAAATTCTAATGCCGCCGCAAGCAAAAGCGCGCAAAGCTCTGACGCTAAAGAAGAAGCGCCTGTAGACCCAAAAGAGGCGCAGAGTGAGCACTAAAACCGCACCAAAAAAAACGATCAACAGCAAAGATGAAATTTTAAAATTTTTATCGTCGCAGAAAAAGAGGCTTTTTGCGGTTGGCGTTACCGAGCTAGGGCTTTTCGGTAGCTACGCCAAGGGTAGCGCCGACGCGTTTTCAGACATCGACATCGCGATCGAAACCGACGGGGCAAAAATGGTAGAAAATTTAGGAAACCCATTTTCAGCGCTGGTCTTTTTAGATGATTTTAAAAAGAAGCTATCTTGCAAATTTAATGCAAATGTCGATCTGTGCGATACTACCTCTTTAAGTCGCGAAGAAAAAACAAAGCTGCTGCAAGGAGCGATTTATGTTTGAAAGATCAAGCGTAGAGCGATTAAAAAAGATATCTGATAAAATTTCATCCATCCTAAAAAAATGCGAGGGCGGCGTAGCGCAGGCTCTTGCAGACGAGGACGTTTTGCAGCCTGCGATAATGATGCAGTTCATAAATATCCACGTCCTGCTAAAAGGGCTGCAAGAAAGCAATGATTTGCAGGCTTTGACGATCTTTAGTAAAGATGAAATAAGAGCTATCAACGCCACTAGAAATATCGCTTCGCACGAATACGAACGGCTAAATTTTGAGCTGATAGAGATAGCCATCAAGGACTATCTGCCGACGCTAAATCAAAAAATCATCGACGCACTAAAGCCGTATCGCAAAGGCAAATCGGAAGGATAAATTTGAAAAGACTAAGTATAGATGAAGCTCTAAATTTAATTGAGCACGCCGATCTAAACGAGCTTGGACGCGCGGCGTTTGCCCGCAAGCGCGAGCTGCATCCGGATCGCGTTACGACCTTCATCATCGATCGAAACATAAACTACACCAACGCCTGCATGATAGATTGCAAATTTTGTGCATTTTATCGCCACGCAAGCGACGCGGATGCCTATGTGCTGAGCTTTGAGCAGATTAGCGAAAAGATCGAGGAGCTCATCGCTGTGGGCGGCACGCAAATTTTATTTCAAGGCGGCGTCCATCCGAAGCTAAAAATCGAATGGTACGAGGATCTCGTGGAGTTCATCCACAAAAACTACCCGAGCATCACGATCCACGGCTTCTCGGCGATCGAAATCGATTATATCGCGCGCCTTAGCGGCATCAGCACGCTCGAAGTGCTTCGCAGACTGCAAGCCAAGGGGCTCTACTCGATGCCTGGAGCCGGAGCCGAAATTTTAAGCGACCGCGTGCGAGAGCTAGTAGCGCCGCGTAAAAGCGACAGCGCCACGTGGCTTAGAGTGCACGAGGAGGCGCACGGCATCGGCATGAAAACGACCG